>CAJTNK010000125.1:0-3485 GCA_910577885.1 uncultured Rikenella sp. | reverse complement strand
GCGGAGCCTAAGGCGTAGCGTATGCTATCTCAAAAGTTTTTGGTGCCGCTTTTTTCAAAAAGCGGCAGTCCCATACTGTAGCCAAAAAACAAAATAACTTGAAGAGAGAAGTAATAAATATCGGATGACATTTATTACCTTTGGACAAAGTTACGTAAAAATCAGGGAACGGAAGATGAAAAAGTTGTTTTTGGTCGCGCTCTGCGCGATGGGTATGCTGCGGTGGGGGGCCGCTCAGGAGAGCACGGTGGTCGAGAAATACGCCGACCGGCAAATTAATGGGGTTATTGTGTCGGGGGCTTTCGATGTGCAGTTGGCGCAGGCCGACGGAGGGTCGAAAAAGGCCGGGGCCAAGGTAGAGATCGAACGGGAGTTGGCCGACAAGCTGGTGTTCGAGATCACGGACGAAGGGTATGTGCGGCTGACGTTCAAGAACGACATGACGAAGTATTTCACGCGCAGTGCCAAGAAGCCGCAGGCGTGGATCACGGTCTCGGAACTGAAGTATCTGAACGTGACGGGGGCCAGTACGGTGGTTTGCACGGGTGTTTGTTCGACCCGGGGGGACCTGCGGTTGTTGACTTCGGGGAATGCGGCGGTGGAGCTGTTGGAGGCTTCGGCAGAGACGTTGCATGCGGATCTGTCGGGGACTTCGGGGGTGAACGATGCGAAGCTGACGGTGAACGGCCGGGCAGAGGTGATCCAGAGCGGGACTTCGAAACTCAAGGCGGAGATAAAGGCGGGAACGGCGACGATCACCGTGTCGGGGGTCTCGGGGATGACCCTGTCGGGCGGTGCGGAAGAGGCGACGGTGGAGGCGGGAGGCACCTCGTCGGCCGACCTGGAGGCATTTACGATCGGTACGATCCGGGCGACGGTCACCGGCATGGGGAAGGTGAAAGCCTGCGTCATGGGGGGCGGTACGGCTGAAGTGAGTTCGATGGGCAGCTTCCGGTACACCGGCTCGGGGCTGGTGACGGGCAAGGGGGTGAAGCGGCTCGACTAACGGGAGAACCCGGCCGACTACCGATGCCTTTGACACAAAAGTAAAAACTACACAGAACCTCACTTTAAATCCGAAACGAGCTATGGCAACATTTGAAGTAACCGGCGGATGCAGCCTCCACGGCGAAATCACTCCGCAAGGGGCCAAAAACGAAGCACTGGAGGTAATCTGCGCCGTGTTGTTGACCCCGGAACGGGTCACCATACACAACATTCCGGAAATTCTGGATGTGATGCAGCTCATCCGGCTGCTCGAGGCAATGGGCGTGGAGGTCGAACGGCTCGGAACGGGGAGTTATGCCTTCCAGGCACGGGAGATCGACCTCGGATACTTGCAGAGCGACGATTTCCGGCGAGCCGCTTCGCGGCTGCGCGGGTCGGTGATGATTACCGGACCGCTGCTGGCCAGGTACGGACGGGCCTACATGCCCAAACCGGGCGGAGACAAGATCGGTCGGCGGAGGCTCGACACCCATTTCATCGGGTTCCAAAAGCTGGGGGCGGAGTTCGATTTCGATACGGACCAGAAATTCTACACCGTAACGGCGCCGGGGGCGGATCATCGCTTGCAGGGGGCCTACATGCTGCTGGACGAGGCATCGGTGACCGGGACCGCCAATATCGTGATGGCGGCGGTGCTGGCACGGGGGACCACGACCATTTACAACGCCGCGTGCGAACCCTACCTGCAACAGCTCTGCCGAATGCTGGTGCGGATGGGGGCCCAGATCAGCGGCATCGCCTCCAACCGGCTCACGATCGAGGGAGTCGATGCACTGGAAGGGACGGAACATACCATGCTGCCGGACATGATCGAAGTGGGGAGTTTTATCGGGATGGCTGCCATGACGCGGTCGGAACTGACCATTCGGAACGTGTCGTACGACGACTTGGGGATCATTCCGCAACAGTTCGCCCGGATGGGGATCCGCTTCGAGCAGCGGGGCGACGACATCTACATTCCGCAGCAGGACCACTACGAAATCGAGAGTTTTATCGACGGCTCGATCATGACCATCGCCGACGCGCCGTGGCCGGGGCTGACGCCCGATTTGCTGAGCGTCTTTCTCGTGGTGGCGACGCAGGCCAAAGGAGCGGTGCTGATCCACCAGAAGATGTTCGAGAGCCGCTTGTTCTTCGTCGACAAACTCATCGACATGGGGGCGCAGATCATCCTGTGCGACCCGCACCGGGCAACGGTGATCGGCCACGACCAGGCGATTCGGCTGCGGGGCACCACCATGACCTCGCCGGATATCCGGGCCGGGGTGGCTTTGTTGATCGCTGCCATGAGTGCGCAGGGACGGAGCGTGATTCAGAACATCGACCAGATCGACCGCGGGTATCAGAATATCGACGGGCGGCTCAATGCGCTGGGGGCGCAGATTCGGCGGATCGACTGATTTTCGGACGGCGTATGCAGAAAACCAACGCGTTTCGTTTCAAACAGTTCACCGTCACGCAGGAGCGGGCGGCGATGAAGGTCGGCACGGACGGCGTGTTGCTCGGCGCGTGGGCGGCGGTGGCGGGGGGCGAGCTGCGGCGCGTGCTGGACATCGGGACGGGGACGGGGGTCATAGCTTTGATGCTGGCGCAGCGCACTGCTGCCGACACCGCTCCGTGCGCCATCGACGCCGTGGAGGTCGACCCGGCGGCGGCGGACGAAGCGGCCGGGAATTTCGCCGCTTCGCCGTGGGGCGACCGGCTGCGGGCTCACACCGATTCCATTCAACGCTACGCCGCGGATTACGCGGCGGGCGAGAAATACGACCTCATTGTCTCCAATCCGCCCTATTTCCTGGCAGGGACCGACTTTCGGCGCGGGTTCGACACCTCGGCCTCCGCGTCGCAGCCCAGCGCGGCACGCGTGGCAGCACGGCACGCCGAGATGCTCCCCTACGACAACTTGATCGAGACCGTAACGACCCTCTTGCAACCGGACGGGGGACGATTCGCCGCGATTTTCCCGTACCGGGAGTCGGGCATTTTTATCGCTAAAGCGGCGGCGCGCGGTCTTTTCGTCCACCGCCTGCTGGAGATCCACGGCGCGCCGCGCAAACCGGTCAAACGGGTGGCCGTCGAATGTTCGCTCAGCCGCTCCCCGCGCGAAACGATCACCCGCGAGACGCTCTGTATCGAAGACGGTCAGGGAAACTTCACGGAGGCTTATCGACTCCTGACACGGGACTTCTACCTCAAATTTTAGCTTTTGCCACTGCGTCCCCCGGGATGCCGTGCGCTGGCGAAGACGTTTTTCTCTTCCGTCAGGCCCCAGCGATGCGCAGCATCGCCCGCCCACCGCGGGCACGCGGGGCCCGGCCGGCCCGAGGCCAGTTTTAGCTTGTTGCCGAGCGGTATCGGTCGCCCGCCCGCTTTAAGAGGGATTTCAAGCGTTTTGCGCAAGCAAAATCGAGATGAAATCCCAGCGGGCGACCATCTTTTGTTGGGTTTCCGGGGCAAAATGCAGAGAGAGAACCCGC
>CAJTNK010000124.1 GCA_910577885.1 uncultured Rikenella sp. | reverse complement strand
TCGAAGGTTGGGTTTTTCTCGGCAAAGCCCGCAGGCGGCGGCCCGCCTTTTCTCGTCCGTCAGGGTGCCGCTCGGGTGCCGCTCGGCACACGAGGGCTGGGCTTTTCTCGGCCGAATGGCCAGTAAGACACCCTTTGGGTGTTCCTGGAGGCAACGCAACTGAAGACCGTTCGCACGGTAACTGAGGTCATTCGGTCCGAACCCGGTAGTATAGAATTGAAAAAAGCAAACGTAATCGTCGGTTCCGACTGACATTGAAGCCGACGACGACCAGTTGTACCCGTAGTCGCCGACGCGCCGTACTTTGCCGTGGTCGTAGCCGCGGAGGCCCGGGGCCGCGCCCACCGGGCGTTTTGCTGGCCTGTCGGGCGAGAAAGTTGTAGTTGAAGTGCCAGTAGCGGGCATTGCTGCCCGACGCGGTCGACGACCAACCACAGCCGTTGGTGTCCCGCTTGGTCGAGAAAAGCCCAATAAAACACCCTGTGGGTGCGGTTCGCGTGCCGAGCGGCACCCCGGGGCCGGGAATGTCAATCACCAAAACTGAGCAGCTCGCCTTTGCCTTCGCGTTCTACGTAGGCCTGGCCGTCTCGTTTGGAGCGCGCGTAATCGAACGTCGGCTCGATCAGGTATCGTCCCCGGCGATCGATGTAGCCATACAGGCCATCGACCATGACGCATGCCGCCCCCTCGCGAAACCCCTGTGCAAAGTCGTAACGGATCGGAATGGCCAGTCGGCCGTCCGGTCCGACATAGCCGTAACGGCTCCCCTTGCGTACCAGCCCGCGTCCTTCGACCAGCGGCCAGGCATCGTCGAACCGCGGCCGGGAGAGCAGACGGAACTCGCCGTCGACGTAGCTCCATCGTCCGTCGACCCGTACCGGCGCCGCTCCCTCCGAAAAGTCGCCGCACTCCTCGTACACCGGTTCCCGGAGCCAACCTCCGTCCGGCGCGATGAAACCCCACCGACCCTCCAGGCACACCGCCGCCGCCCCTTCCGCGAATTCCCGGGCACGGTCGTAGCGACAGGCAGCAACTACCCGTCCCGCTGCGTCCGTGAATCCGTATTTGCCGTTCCGTTTCACCAGCCGGATTCCCTCCCGACCCGGCTCGCCGACATAATCGTAAGAGGTCGTTCGCTCGCGATGGGGAGCGTGTGCCGTTAAAGCATCGGCCAGGTCGCTGAACTGCTCCGCACCGGATCCCAGCCAAACGAAGAGCGGATCTGCGGCCAGTTCCTTGTTTTTCAGAAAGTTGTAGGCCGGACAGGTTCCCCGTCCCAACAACAGCGGGTCGAAAAGCAGACCCGATCGGCTTTCGAACCGGCCGTACAGCTCCGGCCACCGCGCCAAGGCCCGCAGGCCGAGGCTGATCAGGGCGATCGAAAAGTCGTCGATGTGCTTGTCGAAGGCGGTTTCCGAGCGGCCCGGATGCCGGAATCCCTCGGTCCCGATCTCCCGAGCGCGTTCCCCGGCCATCTCCGGAAGATATAAACCGTCGTAGTCGATCATTGTCAACGTGCCGTCCGGACGCAAGATCAGGTTGTCGGGTTTCAGGTCGCCGTGCGCGAACGGCTGGGCCAACAGCCACGAAGCCAGCCGGTCGAACGCCGCAGAGTGACCCTCAAGGGACGAACGGTTGGCCGAAAGCGCCGCTTCCCGGATCGCCTGGGTCAACGAAACTCCTTCGACCCACTCCATCGCCACCGCCGAATGCACCGAAACACTACCGTCGTCGCCGAACACGGTCACTTCGTCCTCCAACCAACGGAACGGGACCACATAGGTCTCGTTCCGTTCCCAGACCGACTCCAACGTCTGCACCATCCGACGATAGGCCTCCGCCCGACCGGGCTGGTGGCGGGTGAAACACTTCAACGCACACGGACGCCCGTCGACAGACACCCGAAACACAACCCCGTATGCGCCGCTCGAATAGTCCAACGGAACGCTGGCCGAAACCCCGTCCAACTGACGAAACAGACCCCTGGGGTTCAATATCGTCTCCGTGTACCGAAGCGCGCTCGGATACTGCATACTATAACTATTATCTGTTTTTCTCGCCCTGCCTTGGATAATGTGTAAACGGTTATTGGCGACAGGAGGGTACTGTACTTTCTGTGAACAGAAAGTACCAAAGAAACTTTCGAGGATGCTTACGCATCCTAACTCTATCTCGGTACAGTATTCGCTTTGTTTCTTTGGGGGTGCTCTTTTTTGCGGGCGCGATAAGGTTTCGCATCGCCCCATGCGCCCGTCAAAAAAGTGTCACCCCCAACCAACACGAAGAACCTTGTGACCCGAATGGCTTTAAAGTGCGAAGCACTTTCGGAAGTCTTTTTGGTTCTTTTTCTTCAGAAAAAGAACAGTTCTATCCCGTAGCTAAAGACCGATTGCACGTTTTGCCGAGGTAGCGGGAGTAAAACCGAAAGTAAAAAGAATGGATGTTTATCGCGGTGTGGTGCGTCCCGGATATGCCTGCAAGGCCAGGGCCAGGGTTTCCATCGCTCCGCGGAGGTCGTCGATGTTGAGGACGTAGGCCAGGCGGACTTGATGGCGTCCGGTCTCCGGCCGGGCGTAGAATCCCGATGCCGGAGCCACCATGACGGTGTGTCCGTTGTGTTGGAACTCCTCGAGCATCCACCGGGCGAACCGGTCGGCGTCGTCCACCGGCAGCTCCGCAATGGCATAGAACGCCCCCCGAGGCTTCGGACACCGGACGCCCGGCATCCGGTTCAGCGCCTCGATCATGAAATTCCGCCGGGTCTTGTATTCGTCGTGTACCTGTTCGAAATAGCTTTTCGGAGCCCGGAGCGCCGCTTCGGCCGCCACCTGTTCCACGTACGGCGCGCAGAGTCGCGCCTGGCCCATCCGCAAGGCCGCGTCGATCACCGCCGGATTGCGGCTCGCCAGTGCCCCGATCCGCGCGCCGCACATGCTGAAACGCTTGGAGATCGAGTCCATCATGATGACGTGGTCGTCCATCCCCTCCAAGGCCAGCACCGAATGGTGGCGCGCCCCGTCGTAGCAAAAATCGCTGTACACCTCGTCGGCCATCAGGAAAAGGTCGTGGCGCAGCACGATCTCCCGCAGCTGCAGAATCTCCTCCTCGCTGTACAGGTAACCGGTCGGGTTGTTCGGGTTGCAGATCAGAATGCCGCGCGTTTTGGGCGTAATCAGTTTTTCGAACTCGGCGATCGGCGGCAGCGCGAAATCCTCTTCGATCAACGATCGGACGGGTACGATCTCGACCCCCGCCTCGGTCGCAAAGCCGTTGTAATTGGCATAGTACGGTTCCGGAACGATGATTTGATCCCCCCGGTCGCAGGTGGCCAGCATCCCCATCAGGATCGCCTCCGAACCGCCCGTCGTGACGATGATCTGTTCGGCCGTGAGGGGCAATCCCCGCTCCGTATAAAACCGGGCCAGCGCCTCGCGATAACTCCCGATTCCGGCCGAGTGGGTGTAGGCCACCGTCCGTACGTCCACCTCGCGGATCGCAGCCAATGCCTCGTCCGGCGTGGGAATGTCCGGCTGGCCGATGTTCAGGTGGTAGACCTGTATCCCGCGCTGTTTGGCCGCTTCGGCGTACGGGACGAGTTTCCGGATCGGGGAGGCCGGGACGTTTTGGCCGGTCTGCGAAATCTTCGGCATAAGGTGTGATGCGTTGAGGTTCTTCTTCTGAAAAACAAAGATAGTGTTTTTTGCGTTGCCGCATGGGACGGTGTGTGAAATTGCGGCGGGCGAAAATCCGGCGGAAAAGCCGTACCTTTGGATGCGCGCTTGCCCGGAGGGGGGCGGGTGGTTTAATACAACGAGGAACGACATGGAAAACAGGACGGAAAACAGGAAACCGAGGGTGGTGGTGGGTCTTTCGGGCGGGGTCGACTCGAGCGTCGCCGCCTGGCTGCTCAAGGAACAGGGCTATGAGGTGGTGGGGATGTTCATGCGAAACTGGCACGACACGACAGGGACGCTGGCCGGAGACTGTCCGTGGTACGACGACCGGGTGTTCGCCGAGCTGGTGGCCAAGAAACTCGACATCGAGTTCCACTTCATCGACCTCAGCGAACCGTATCGCCAGCGGGTGGTGGACTACATGTTTGCCGAGTACGGGTGGGGGAGGACCCCCAATCCGGATGTGTTGTGCAACCGCGAAATCAAGTTCGACGCTTTTCTGAAGGCTGCTTTGGAGCTGGGGGCCGATTACGTGGCCACGGGACACTACTGCAAGCGCGACACGGTGGTCAGCCCGGTGGACGGACGGTCGTACCATCGGCTCGTGGCAGGCGACGACCCGAACAAAGACCAAAGCTATTTTCTCTGTCAGCTCAACCAGGAGCAGCTCGCCCGGGCTTTGTTCCCGATCGGCGGCCTCCAAAAACCGGAGGTGCGGCGGATCGCGGCGCAGCAGGGATTGGCGACGGCCGAGAGGAAGGATTCGCAGGGGATTTGTTTTGTGGGGAAGGTCGACTTGCCGATTTTTCTGCAACAGAAACTCGCCGCCAAGCCGGGCGGGGCGATCGTCGAAATTCCGGCGGATTGGGCGGGGTACGCCGAGGCGGCTCACGATCCGTATGCTCCTTATATATATAAGGTGTCGGACGGTGCGAAGGTGGGGGAGCACAACGGGGCGCACTTCTACACGATCGGTCAGCGCAAGGGGCTGCACGTGGGGGGGAAGCCGGAACCGTTGTTTGTCATCGCGACGGACGTGGCCGAAAATGTCGTGTACGTGGGGATGGGCGAGCGGCATCCGGGGTTGTACCGCCGGGGACTGCGGATCCGGCCGGACGAGATGCACTGGGTGCGGCCGGACTTGGCGCCGGTCGGCGGCGACTTGTCGCCGCGCGACTATCTGGTGCGGATCCGCTATCGGCAGCCGCTGCAACGGGCGACGTTGCGGGTGGACGAAAACGGTTGGGGAGTCGTCGACTTTGCCGAACCGCAAAGGGGGGTGACGGCGGGCCAGTTTGCGGCGTGGTATGCGCCGGACGGCGAACTGATCGGCTCCGGGGTGATCGATGCCTGAGGCTGGTTTTGTAGCCGTCAGGGTGCCGCTCGGGTGCTGCTCGGCACGCCCACCGGGCGTTTTGCTGGGGTTGTCTCTGCCTGTTTTTCTCGCCCGAATGGCCCATACCGAGTGCCGGGAGGCACCGCCCGCCCGGCGT
>CAJTNK010000123.1 GCA_910577885.1 uncultured Rikenella sp. | reverse complement strand
GCGCCACGGCGCGTGCCTTTATTTAGTAGAAAAGTAGTTGTATTCTTCCCGAGAGGGTCGGCCCGGCGGGAGCATGGGAGGTCATAAATGCCCCGGCACCCTCCCCCTCTTAAAAAACGCCGCGCCGGAGAAACGGCACACTTCTTAAAGGATGTTGACCTCCATCGAAAGCCGGATTCCGAACTTTTGGTCCACGTCGTCGATAATGCGCCGCGCCAGATTCAGGATCTCTTGCGCCGTGGCTCCGCCGAGGTTGATGAGCACCAGCGCCTGCCGCGGATGCACCCCCACGGTGCCGCACCGAAAGCCTTTCCATCCCGCCCGGTCGATCAGCCATGCCGCCGGGACCTTGACCGTCTGCCCGTCGGCCGACGGGTAGCCCGGCATCTCCGGATACCGCTCCCGAAGCTGTGCGGCCTGTGCGGCCGGAATCACCGGATTCTTGAAAAAACTGCCCGCATTGCCCGCCACAGCCGGATCCGGCAACTTCTCCCGCCGAATCGCGATCACCGCGGCCCGGACGTTCGCCAGCGACGGACCGCCGAGCGACATCACCCGATCGTGCAGGTCGCCGTATCCTATATTATAGGTATAGGACGTCTCTCCGTCGGCGGTTTGTTCCGGCGTCAGGCGGAATTCCACCGCCGTGACGATGGCACGCCCCCGCAGCGGCCCTTTGAAAAGGGAGTCGCGGTAGCCGAACGCACACTCCGCTCCCGGGATCCGTACCGTCTCGAGGCGTTCGGTGTCGAAGTATTCGACCGTCTCGATCGTATCTTTCGCCTCGGCGCCGTAGGCGCCGATGTTCTGGACCGGCGCCGCGCCGACGAGTCCGGGAATGAACGACAGGTTTTCCAGCCCGCCGAGTCCCCGGTCGACGGTCCAGGCCACCAGGTCGTCCCACACGACGCCCGCTTCGGCTCGCAGGAGGTCCGGGCCGAGCTGTGTGATGCCGTCGGAGGTCGGGTGAATCACGCATCCCGGGAAATTCCCCGTCAGAATCACGTTGCTCCCCCCGCTCAGCACGTACCACGGCAGGTGGCGCGTGTGGCAGTCCCGAATCACGGTGCGCAGTTCGTCGACGGTGCGGAACTCGGCCCAGTGGCGAGCCGTGGCCTCCAGACCGAACGTATTGTGGGCTCGGAGGGTAAAATTGTCGGTAAAATTGGTCATCTTGTCGCTTCAGCACGGTTATGGTGTCACAAATTTAAAAATTAATGACTAACTTTAACCCATAGTAATTTATCGACACGCTATCGGAAATATGTTTACGGAGCAAGATTTGGCGCGGTTTGCGGCCCGAGGGATCGACCGGGAGAGGGTCGAAGAGCAGGTGATGAATTTTCGGACGGGGTTTCCGTACCTGAAGATCGATCGTGCGGCGGTGGTGGGCGACGGGATTGTGCGGGTGGATCGGGAGAAGGCACAGGAGCTGGCGGCGACTTATGGACGGGTGGTGGCCGAGGGGCTGGCCGTCGAAAAGTTCGTGCCGGCGTCGGGGGCGGCCTCGAGGATGTTCAAAGAACTGTACGAGTTTGTGGAGGGGGGGAATGAGGCTAAGAGTGATGCCGTGGAACGGGTGCTGGCGGGGTTGGAACGGTTTGCGTTCTATGAGGATCTGGTGCGGCTGGGGGTCGATCGGCGGGATCCGAAGGCGGTGATTGCGGCGATCGTCGAGGGAGACTTGGCGGCCGGGACGGGGCTCGGACTCGGGAAACGACCGAAGGGACTCATCAAATTTCACGCTTATCCGTCGGCGGGGACTGAGGGGGAGGGGACGTGCGGGCGGACGGCCATGGAGGAGCATTTGGTGGAGGTGGCCTTGTATGGGGGGAAGCCGGCGCGGATTCATTTTACGGTCTCGCCGGAGCATATGGAGGATTTCAAGGGGCGGGCGGCGGAGTGTGTCGAGGCTCTGGCGGCGAAATATGGGGTTGAATATGAAATCTCGTACTCGGTGCAGGAACCGGCGACGGATACCGTGGCGGTGAATCCGGACAACACGCCGTTTCGGACCGAGGACGGGGCGATACTCTTTCGGCCGGGCGGACACGGCGCGTTGATCGAGAATCTGGGAAGGATCGATGCCGACTTGATTTTTATCAAAACGGTGGACAATGTGGTACCGGACCATTTGAAGGGGGATACGGTGCTCTATAAGAAGGCTCTGGGGGCGGTGGCGCTGGAGCTGCAGCAGCAAATTTTCTCCTACCTGAAGCGGATCGACGGGGCGGGGGCGGCTGTCTCGGCGGAGCTGGCGGAGGAGGTGCGGCGGTTTGTGGAGGAAAAGCTGTGCTACCGTTTTCCGGAGGGGTATGTGGCGACGGTGGCGGATTTGCGGCGGGTGTTGGATCGGCCGCTCAGGGTGTGCGGCATGGTGCGCAACGAAGGGGAACCGGGCGGGGGACCGTTTTGGGCCGAGACGTCGATGGGGGTGCCGGGGGCGGTGTCGCTCCAGATTGCGGAGTCGTCGCAGATCGACCCGGATCACCGGGGACGGTTGATGGGGGGCGGTACGCACTTCAATCCGGTGGACTTGGTGTGCGCGGTGCGGGATTTCAGGGGGCGGAAGTTCGACCTCGCGCGGTTCGTGGACCGGAAAACGGGCTTCATCTCCGAAAAAAGCAAGGATGGGCGGAGTCTCAAGGCACAGGAGTTGCCGGGGCTGTGGAACGGGGCGATGGCGGATTGGACGACGGTATTTGTCGAGGTGCCTATCTCGACTTTCGCACCGGTCAAGACGGTGGTGGATTTGCTCCGGGAGCAGCATCAGTAGTTCTTTTTTGGGGCGGGGCTTTAGGGCGGGTTTTTGGTTTTTTCAACCGGAAGGGTAATTCCGAGTGCCGGGAGGCACCGCCCGCGCGCGGACAAAGGCTGTTTTCTCGCCCGTCAGGCCAATCCCGGGTGCCGGGAGGCACCGCCCGCCCGGCGCACCCGTTGGGTGTTTTGCCGGGGTTCTCTCCGCCTTAGTTAGCCGCCGCCCGCGCAGGGCAGTCGAAGCAGGTTTTTGGTCGCCCGCCCGCCTAAATAGGGATTTCGCTCGTTGTGCAAGAGCACAATCGAGTGAAATCCCCGCGGGCGACCACCCCTTCGGGGCTTTTGCTGGGTTTGTGTCGCAAAATGCAGCGAGAAACCCTGCGCGCCGGGCCTTAGGAGGAAATCAACCCGATAAACGATGAGTTTATCGGGAATGATTTCCCCAGGCGCGCGGACAAAGACTGTTTTCTCGCCCGAATGGCCAATGCCGAGTGCCGGGAGGCACCGCCCGACCGGGAGAAACTCAAAATAATCGCGATTGAAACAGAACAAGGAAAAAAGTAGCATACAGATATGGAAAACAAACTGCAACAACTCACCGAAAAACTCTATAACGAAGGGCTCTCCAAGGGGCGGGCTGAGGCGGATGCTTTGTTGGCCGAGGCACGCAAGGAGGCCGAGCGGATTGTAGCCGAGGCACGCGAAAAGGCGCAGAACCTCTCGGTCGAGGCGCAGAAAGCGGCCGAGCAGCTCCGCACGAATACCGAAAACGAGGTGCGGTTGGCGGCGACTCAGTTGCGGAGCGCGCTTCGCCAGCAGATCGAAAACATGGTCCACCTGGAGGTCGTGACGCCGCAGGTGGCACAGGCGTGGCGCGATAACTCGTTTATCAAGGAGCTGGCGGTGGCGGCGGTGCAGGCGATCGGCGGGGAGGGGTTGCGGGTGGTGCTGCCTGAAAACCGGGGCGGTGAGCTGGTCGAGGCGGTCAAACAGGCGCTCGGCGAACGCTTGGGCGCGGAAAACGGAGTCGAGGTGGTGACGGATGCCCGGGTGCGGGTGCCGTTCCGGATTCAGGTCAAGGAGGGGGGCTATTATGTCAGTTTTGCGGAGGGGGATTTCGACGCCTTGTTCCGTTCGTACTTGCGGCCGAAAGTCGCTGAACTGCTCTTCGGCGGGGAGGGGGCCGAGGCGAATAACTAATTGAGAATCGCGGTGGTATGCACTATTATTATCTGATCGCGGGGCTGACCGAATACCCGTTCGACATCGAAAGCGTTGCGGCGGGGAACGGTGTGCGGGTCGATGTGCCGCAGGTGAAGGCCCAGATTATCGACGAACTCACGCCGGCGGATCGGCGGGCGGTGGAACTGCTCTATACGTACTACGATATTCGGAATATCGTGGGGTATGTGAGGGGGACGCGGCTGCCGTTCAATGAGTTGGGGAATCTCTCGCGGGAAGAGGTGGCTTTCCTGGTCGATCGGCAGGCGGCGGATGCGACGGCAGCGGGAGAGGCGGAAGAGGAGGTGACGGAACGTTTGGAACGGTTGGCGGTGCCGCGCGAGGTGCGGCAGGCGGTGGATCGGTTCAAGGGATACGGGGAGATGCAGGACGGGGAGCTGGTACCGCTCTCGGCGGAGGATTTGGAACGGGAACTGTTGACGGGGTTTTATCGGGCGTGCGGGGCGAACGGATTTTCGGTGGCGGGGGCGATGATCGGTGGAGCGGCGGTGCCGGAGTATTTGAGACGGTGGGCGGAGTATGACCGGACGGTGCGGAATATCGTAGCGGCCTATCGGGCACGGCAGCTGGGGGTGGCGACGGAGCTCAGGGAGGGGATGATTGTCGAGGCTGATGCGGAGGTGCGCGAGGCGTTGGTGGGCGGACAGGCCGCCGATTTCGGGATGAAGGACCGGTTTCCGTACACGGAAGAACTGTTGCAGGTGCTGGAGACGGCGGATTTTGTCGAGCGGGAACGGAAAATGGATCTCTTGCGGGCGGAAATGGCGGACGACTTGGCGGAACAGGACTATTTCGGTATCGGGCGGGTGATGAACTACTTGATCCGGCTCAATATCTTGCATCGCTGGGCGGCGTTGGATCCGGCGCAGGGGCGGGAGAGCTTTCGGGAGTTGGTGGCGGATTTGGCGGATCCGGACCGGATTGCGACTTCGGTGGGGGAGGCGTCGGCCTCGGCGGAGTCGGTGTAGGGCTTTGGCCTGGCTGACGGCATGATGCGTTTTGAGGGTTGTGCGGGTTTCTCACCCGTCAGGCCAATAAGACGCCCTTTGGGCTCGCCCCTGCGGCGCACCCGTTGGGTGTTTTGCTGGGTTTGTCTCTGCCCGTTTTTCTCGCCCGCCAGGCCAATAAGACGCCCTTTGGGCGCGCCCCCGCGGCGTAAGCGTTCGCGTCACGGCGCGGGCCTTTGTTAGGGTAGACACAGCCC
>CAJTNK010000122.1 GCA_910577885.1 uncultured Rikenella sp. | reverse complement strand
AAAGGGATGCGCTCGGAAGTCTTTTTGGTTCTTTTTCTTCAGAAAAAGAACAGTACCCTCCCGTTGCGAAGACCGAGTATCGAGATAAAAGATGAGTTATTAATTATCTGTAAATGACGAGTGTTTGTCCCGGTCGGAGTGTTTTTTCGTTTTTGATGTTGTTCCAGCTCATGAGCTGTTTGACGGTGACGTGGTATTTGGCCGCGATCCGTCCGAGGATATCCCCGCTCTTGATTTTGTAGGTGATTTTGGATCCCTTTCCGGAGGTCGTTCCCGAGCTGTTTCGCGACGAAGTCGCCGTCAGCTGTTCTTCTGACAGGTTGCTGATATTGAGGTATTTCGCCAGGTAGAGGCTATCCTTGCCGTAGATCTGTCGGCTTTGGCGGATGAACGATGTCACGTACTCTTGCGGCAGCGTGAGGGGATAGCTTTGCGCCTTGGCCGGCACCACGTCCACGGAGTACTGCGGATTCAGCCCCCGCAAGACTTCGATCGGAATGTTCAGGGTCGAAGCGACCTGTTCGAGGTGCATCATCCGGTCGACATGGACCGTGTCGGTGGCCAGCGGATGCCACGGGGTTCTCGGCACCAGGTTGTGTGCCTTGTAGTAGGTGTAGGCATACGACGCCGCAATGAACGCCGGAATGTAACCCCGCGTTTCGCGCGGCAGGTATTCGTAGATGTCCCAGTAGGTCCGTGCGCCGTTCCCGTCGTGGGCCGTACGGAAGCGGGCCAATGCTTTGTTGACGTTCCCCGGCCCGCAGTTGTAGGCCGCGATAACCAAGGTCCAGTCGCCGTACACTTTGTAGAGGTCTCGCAGGTACCGGCACGCGGCGTCGGTCGACTTGACCGGGTCGCACCGTTCGTCGATGAACGAGTTGATCTCCAGCCCGTAGTATTTCCCGGTCCGGAGCATGAATTGCCACAGCCCAACCGCCGAAGCGTGCGATTCTGCCCGCGGAATCAAGGCCGATTCGATGACCGGCAGCATCTTCAGCTCCATCGGCAGTTTGTAGCGGTACAAGGCCTCTTCGAAGATCGGAAAGTAGTACCGCGCCACCCCCAGCACCCGTTCCATCACGCCTCCCTTGCGGGTGTAGTTCAGGATGTATTTTTTCACCACCTCGTTGTAGGGCAGTTGGATTTCGGTGGCCATCATCCGCAGCCGTTCGGCGTAGACTTCGTCCGACAAGGCGCCTCGCATATCGACCCGATCGAGGTCGACGTCGATGAATTCGTTGACGAACGTTTCGTACGAGTTGACCACCGTGCGGTGTTTGTAGTGGGCCAGCAGCGAGTCGTACGAGGTGCCCGAACGACCGTTCAACGCCAAACGTCCGAAAGTGCGGGTATCGCCGGTCTGTGCCCGGAGCCTGCCGACGCTCGTTCCCAGTACGACCACGGCCACGCCGAGCCCCATGAGAAGGTGCGGCACGAACGATCGAGAGAGATGTTTCCGCATGGTTCTATGTTGTTTTTCGTTCTTGTTTTTATGGTTGTCGTTCCGCCCGGTCTCCGTTGGGGACACGAGGCGCGAATCCGTCAAGTCTAAAACCGCAGTTTCACCGACAATCCGTATTGGTTCCCCTGTGACGGACTCATCGGCCGGCCGTTGAAGCGGGTGTCGATCATCGTCGGTTCGATCCGCACCGAGAGGTCTTCGTCCACGTCCCAGTTCTTGAGCGACGCAATGACGTACGTGTCCACCACACTGAGCAGGTAAGCCGCCGCCATCCCGATAATGGCCAAGTCGCGGTCCCGCCGGTAAGCGCTCCGCACCCGAGCCAACAGCTCCGGCGAGTAGCGGCCGTTGAACTCGTCGACGGTCGACGGGTTGTCGTCCGTCAGCGCGTTGTAAGCGGCCTTATACCGTTGGTAGTTGCGGTTGTTGTAGTCGATCACCGTCGCCAAGGCGATAAACCCGCCGTAGTAGATCGGTATCCGCCAATAAGTCTTCGTGTAGACGAACCCCATCCCGGGAAAAACCGCTGCCAGCGTCGTGGCCTTCCGCACCGGATCGACCGGCCCCCGGTAATTGAACACCGCATCGGCCGCAAAATAGAGGTACGTAGCCCCCGCCATGGCATACATCAAAGTGGCACCGCTCCCGGCACTCCGCATCCGGGCCCGGGCGCGTTTCTGCGCCTCCGGCGGCAGCCGCAGGTCGACCGTCCGCTGGTACTCCGCCTTGTAGGTCTTGTGCTGTTGTCCGAACAGGATCCCGCCGGTCAGAAAACCGCCTACCCCTCCATATAAAATCGGCAATTTCCAAGCCTGCCGATTATAGATCTGTCCGAACCCCGGCGCCACCAGCGACAGGAGGGTATGTTTCCCCGCCCCGATAGTATCCTGCGTGATCCGGAACCGTTTTTTGAACAGCAAGGCCGAATCCGCCGCCGAGAGTTGCCGCTGTTCGGTAGCCCCCCCCTCCACAGAGGTCGAGTCGCTCTCCGGATAAGCCAACCCTTGGATCCTGAACGGCGCGCGCCACAGCACCGAATCTTTCACGAACTCCACCAGCAGCGAATCGCTGAACCGCCCGGCCACAATGGAGTCCGCCGCTGTCTGCAACAGCGCTACGCTATCGAACCCGGCCGCCGCCATCAAGGCGCTGTCCGACCGCAACCGAAGCCGCACGAACCGCGCCCGCCGCGCAATGCTGTCCTGAATCGAGTCGAACGGTGTCCCGCGCAAGCCCCCCGACACGCGAACATGTTGTCCGACAGCCAATCCGTCCAACTCCTGCACCCGTTCGTTGAGCTGTTGCCGTTGATCCCGGGTCAGGTCCTGTTTCATGAGCCCCCGGAGTCGCTTCCGTTCGGCTTTCTCTTCGGCCCGCTCCAACCGCCGCAGACTCCGCGCATCGACAGTCGTCCCCTTGCCGGTCGCCTCCGCCCGCGCCGCCGGACAGATACAGCCCCAAAGCAACAACCCTCCCAGTACGAACCGGAGGCTGAGGCAACGGTATAAGGTGGTACGGCGAAGCATAATTTTCGGTGTATTCAGTGGCTGTGCGTAAGTATGGGGGTAGTAAGATAAGAGGGTGGGTTATTTGGCGAGTTGCTCCAACCGGTCCAGAATCTCTTTCACCTGCTCGTCCGACCCGAAGTCGATGGTAATTCGCCCGCTGACCACCGTCTCGCCGTTCTTCCCCGCCGTGGCCTTGCGTTTGATGCTGATGCGGCTTCCCACCAACGGCTCCAGCCGTTCCACCAGCTGCGAATAGTACTCCGGATACTCGCCTCCCTCCGCCTGGTCGCTGTTGCCGCTCCGCCGCTTGCCGCCGCCCGCAGCAGCAGTCGTCGCCGCCTGCACGGCCTGTTCCGTCTGCCGCACCGACAATCCGTCCTTAACCACCCGCGCCAACAGGCCGATCTGTTGCCGTTCGGTCGGCAGCGCGAGCAACGCCCGGGCATGTCCCATCGAGATCATCTCGCTGTTCAGTGCGCTCTGCACCTGGGCCGGCAGCTTCAAAAGCCGGATGTAGTTCGCAATCGTCGACCGTTTCTTCCCGACCCGTTCGGCGAGCCGCTCCTGGGTCAATCCGCACTCGTCGATCAGTCGTTGCAACGACAACGCCACTTCGATCGCCCCCAGATCCTCCCGCTGGATGTTCTCGACCAAAGCCATCTCCAGCAGTGTCTCGTCATCGGCCGCCTCCCGCACATAAGCCGGAATGGTCGTCAGTCCGGCCAGCTGCGACGCCCGATACCTCCGTTCGCCGCTGATAATCATATACTCGGCCCCTCCTTCTGTTGCTTGTTCCGGTCCTTGCTTGAGGTCGAGCCGTTTGACGGTGATCGGCTGGATCACGCCCAGCCGGGCAATGGACTGCGCCAACTCAGCGAGCGCCTCTTCGTCGAAAAGGGTCCGCGGCTGGTCCGGATTGGCCACGATACGCGCAATCTCCAATTCAGCGACGCTGTTGTCCCGCCTCGAAGCAGCGGTCTGTTTCGGTATGTTGAGCTCTTCGATCTCGAAGATGGCGCCTAAGCCTTTGCCGAGTCCTGTGGTCTTGGGTTTCATGCGAGGTGTGAATGGGGTCTTAATGGAATGGGTTTCTGTTTTTCAAAGTGTAGGGCGGTCGAACAAAGAGAGCCCGAGCGTTGCGGAGAGCGGTCTATGCCTTCCCGTTTCGCTGCAAAAACTCTTGCGCCAGGTTCAGGTAGTTCGTGCTCCCGCTGCTCGACGCATCGTATGTGATAACCGGCTTCCCGTAACTGGGCGATTCGCTCAGCCGCGTGTTCCGCTGGATGATGGTCTCGAACACCAGCCCGCCGAAATGGTTCCGTACCTCGCCGACCACCTGATTGGCCAGCCGCAGCCGCGAGTCGTACATCGTCAATAGGAAACCTTCGATCTCCAGCCCGGGGTTCAGCCCGGCTTTGACCATCTTGATCGTGTTCAGCAGCTTCCCGAGTCCCTCCAGCGCGAAGTATTCGCACTGCACAGGGATAATAACGCTATCGGCCGCAATCAGTGCGTTCAAGGTCAGCATCCCGAGCGACGGCGAACAATCGACGATCACATAATCGTAGCTCTCCTTGATCGGATCGAGCAGGGTTTTCATCCGAAACTGTCCGCCTTCGGTCTGAGCCAGTTCGGTCTCGGCCCCCACCAGGTTGATGTTCGACGGCAGCAGGTGCAGCCCCGGGATCTCCTCCAGCGAGAGGATAGCCTCCTGCAGGTCGGCTTGTCCGGTCAGCACGGTGTAGGTGTTCCGTTCCCCCGGTTCGAACCCCAGTCCCGATGTCGAGTTGGCCTGCGGATCGGCGTCGACCAGCAGCACGCGTTTCTCCAGCACGGCCAGCGAAGCGGCCAGGTTGATAGAGGTCGTGGTCTTTCCGACGCCGCCTTTCTGGTTGGCTAATGCTACGATCTTTCCCATAGTGTTTTTTCCTGTTTCGGACCAGTTTGTTCAAACCACAAAGATAGCTTTTTTCCCGGATTTCCGGGGTCTTTTTTGCAATCGGGTGCCATGGGGGTATTTGTCTGCCGTGTGCGGCACCCCGGCCCCGGGCCTCCGCGACGTCGGAGACTTCAATGGATGCGGCACATTATTTTACGTCGGGAAACGCGGATATGATTGGTCATCGACGGCCTCAGGTTCTAATGTTTGCTTCATAGACTTCAATCCCGCCAGGCCCACTCCGCAGGGCAACGTCTACCGTGGGTACGGTCTTCAGTTGCGTTGCCTCCAGGAACACCCATAGGGTGTCTTACTGGGGTTCTCTCCGCCTAATCTCG
>CAJTNK010000121.1 GCA_910577885.1 uncultured Rikenella sp. | reverse complement strand
CAGTAGCCAAACAAAACACGGTTTGCAAATTACACGAAAGCAAAACGAGCGAAACAAAAGTAAAGAGAACAGTTCTATCCGGTCGACAAATACAGAACAAAGCAGAGAGAAAGGTTTTAGAGAAGAGTCGCTGTCCAGTGAGTCAGGTCGACGAACTGTTGTACGGAGAGTGTTTCGGGCCGCGAGGAGAACGAGGCATGAGGTTCGACCCGCCCTTCCGCCACCGCCTGACGGACGGTCGGGAAGGCCGAGCACAAGGAGTTGCGAATGGTTTTCCGCCGCTGGTTGAAAGTCGCCTTGACGATCTTTCGGAACAACGTTTCGTCGCAGTCCAAGCGTTCGACCGCGTTTCGCCGGAGCCGGATCACAGCGCTTTGGACCTTGGGCGGCGGGTTGAACACCCCGGGCGGAACCGTAAAGAGGTATTCGATATCGTAGTACGCCTGCAGCAGCACGCTCAGAATCCCATACTCCTTTCCTCCGGGAGGAGCCGCCAGCCGCACCGCCACCTCGCGTTGGATCATCCCCACCACCTGCGGCACAATCTCCTTGTAATCCAAAACCTTAAAAAAGATCTGCGAAGATATGTTGTACGGGAAATTGCCGATCACGTCGACCCCTCCCTCCGCCGCATAGCGTTCGGCGAGGTCCATCTGCAGAAAGTCGCCCTCGACGATCCGCAGCTCCGGATAGTGCACCCGGAGGTAGGCCACGCTCTCCGTATCGATCTCCGCAACGGTCAGCCGGTCGCCATACACCGGCAACAGAAACCGGGTCAGCACCCCCATGCCCGGCCCCACCTCCAACACCTGCCGCGCACCATGCACCGTGCCGAGCGTTTTGTCCGCCGACTCTTCGGCGGGTTCCAACGCCTCGGCAATCCGGCGGGCGATCGTCAGGTCGGTCAAAAAATGCTGACCGAGGTATTTTTTCGCTCGTACTTCCACGCTCAAAGAGTTACTATTCAACAAAATCGCCCAGGGGTGGTGGCAGCTCACGCGACCTGATGGGTCGCAATTGTTCAGCTTACCACCCCACTTATGAACCATCAACAGAGAAAATTCAGCCCGTCGCCCACCCCCTTGAGGCTATGCAAAACCCGGTTGGGATGCCCAGCGGCACCTCCCTATTCCTGGAGGCAACGCAACTGAAAACCGTACGCACGGCGATTGCTGTAATGCGGGTAGACGCCAACGGCATTGAACTCCAAGCTGTGGGCATTGGCCTCCCCAAGGGACGAAGACCAGCCGAACCCGGCGTAACCGACGGTCCGCAGAGCCCCAAAACCTTTATAATACCCCGCATCGCGGTAGCCCGGGGCCGGGACGCTGGTCGCACTTACCCCCTTGCGAGTCGCCGCCAGCGGAAGCTTTGCAAAGAAAAGCCCAGCCCTCGAGTGCCGAGCGGCACCTCGCCCCGCCCGGGGTGGTGGCAGCTCACGCGACCCGGTGGGTCGCAATTTTCTACCGGTCGCCCTACCCCCTTTCTGAGAAAGTTCGGCCCGTCGCCCATCCCCCCGAGGCCGCTTCGCGGCCTTGTCGCCCAGGCCGCGCGACTCTGCGAGTCGCGAAACTGCCCCGCCCAAAACTCAGCCTCCCCTTTCTCTTCGAACAGCCGCCTTGAAAAGGCACCCGGCCGAAAAACCGGCCAAAGCACCGTCACACCACCCCCTCACGCAAGATGTCGTGAATGTGGATAATCCCACAGTAGGCGTCGTCCTGCTCCGGGTCCAACACCAACAACTGCGTAATTTTGTTCTGCTCCATCATCCGGAACGCCTTGACCGCCAACTCGTCGGCCGGGATCGTCCGCGGAGCGGCCGACATGATATCGCGCGCACAGACCGTCGTAATATCGCGGCCGCTCTGCAACATCCGCCGCAAGTCGCCGTCCGTGACGATCCCCACCAGCCGCCCCGTCGCCGGATCCACCACCGCCGTCGCCCCGAGCCGTTTGCCCGAGATCTCGATGATGACCGCATTGAGGTCCGCCTCCGGAGCCACCTGCGGAGCCCCCTCTCCCGACATGATGTCACGCACCCGCGTGTAGAGTTTCTTGCCCAACGCCCCCCCCGGATGGAACCGCGCAAAGTCCTGTGCCGTGAAGCCCCGCATCTTGAGCAGCGTCATCGCCAGCGCATCGCCCATCACCATCTGGGCCGTCGTACTGGAAGTCGGAGCCAGGTTGTTCGGACAAGCCTCCTCGGCCACCGTCGTATTCAGAATATGGTCACTGTGCTGGGCCAGAAACGACTCCAGGTTGCCCACCATCCCGATCAGCCGGTTGCCCATCTGCCGGATGAACGGCACCAGGACCTTGATTTCCGGCGAGTTGCCGCTCTTCGAGATGCAAAGAATAATGTCCTCCGGCTGAATGATCCCCAGGTCGCCATGAATCGCATCGGCGGCGTGCATGAAAACGGCCGGTTGGCCGGTGGAGTTGAGCGTCGCGACGATTTTATTGGCTATGATAGCGCTTTTTCCGATGCCCGTGATGATGAGCCGCCCGCAGCTGTGGAAGATCGTCCGGGCGATCTCCACAAACCCCCGGTCGACATAGCCGACGAGCCGTTCGACGGCCGAACACTCGGTCCGGATAATACTCCGGGCAAATTCGATGGTCTGTTCGGGATTCACTTTCTGAGGAATTTTTGAACAAAGGTAGTTGGAATTTGCGAAAAAACAGCTACCTTTATGTTGCGCTCGACAACAGCGCACTTCCACTTCAACGACGTAGTAAGCGTGTAACCAGAGATAGACACCATGGCGCAACACTCCACATCCGACGATACGCTGTACGAGAGTCTGAAACGACACTTCGGCTTCTCGCAGTTCAAGGGAAATCAGGAAGAGGTGATCCGCAACGTGCTGGCCGGGAACGACACCTTCGTGCTGATGCCGACCGGAGGAGGAAAGTCGTTGTGCTACCAGCTGCCGGCCTTGATGATGGAGGGGGTGGCGATCGTGATTTCGCCCTTGATTGCGCTGATGAAGAACCAGGTCGATGCGATGCGGACCTTTGCCATGGAAGACGGGGTGGCGCACTTCCTCAACTCGTCGCTCAACAAGAGTGCCGTACAGCGGGTGCGGGAGGATGTGTTGGCGGGAAAGACCAAGCTGCTCTATTTTGCGCCGGAGTCGCTGACCAAGGAGGAGAATGTCGAGTTTCTGCGGAAGATAAAAATCTCGTTTTATGCCATCGACGAGGCGCACTGCATTTCGGAGTGGGGGCATGATTTTCGGCCGGAGTACCGGCGGATACGGCCCATTATCGCCGAGATCGGACAGGCGCCGGTGATCGCCCTCACGGCGACGGCGACGCCGAAAGTGCAGCTCGACATCCAAAAAAACCTCGGGATGCAACAGGCCAGGGTATTCAAATCGTCGTTCAATCGGGCGAATCTGTACTACGAGGTGCGTCCGAAAGTCAATGTGACGAAAGAGATCATCAAGTATATCAAGCAGAATGCGGGGAAGAGCGGCATCATCTACTGC
The DNA here is from genome assembly GCA_910577885.1 of uncultured Rikenella sp. Classification (GTDB taxonomy): domain Bacteria; phylum Bacteroidota; class Bacteroidia; order Bacteroidales; family Rikenellaceae; genus Rikenella. The sequence goes on along the minus strand of CAJTNK010000121.1, from coordinate 1,757 downwards.
CTGTCGCGGAAGAAGGTCGAGGAGCTGGCCGAGCTGCTGGTGGTGAACGGGATCAAAGCCTTGCCGTACCATGCGGGGATCGACGCCGCGACACGCGCCGGGAATCAGGACAAGTTCCTGATGGAGGAGGTGGATGTGATCGTGGCGACCATTGCTTTCGGGATGGGGATCGACAAGCCGGATGTACGGTATGTGATTCACTACGATATTCCGAAGTCGCTGGAGGGGTACTACCAGGAGACGGGACGCGCGGGGAGGGACGGAGGCGAGGGGCATTGCATCACATTCTACAGCTACAAGGACATTCAGAAGCTCGAAAAATTCATGCAGGGCAAGCCGGTGGCCGAACAGGAGATCGGGAAGCTCTTGCTGCAGGAGACGGTGTCGTATGCCGAGAGTGCGATGTGTCGGCGGCGAATGCTGTTGCACTACTTCGGCGAGGAGTACGGGGCGGAAAATTGCAGCTGCTGCGACAACTGCTGCACGCCGCGCGAGGAGTTCGAGGCGCGGGAGTTCATGCGCCTGATGCTCGAAACGCTCGACGCCATCGGAGCGGGATTCAAGGCGGACTACCTGTCGGCCATGCTGCTCGGACGGGCCACCAACCTCATCAAATCGTACAAACACCACAAGTTGGAACAGTTCGGGGCGGGGGCGGATCATGATGCGCAGTTCTGGAACGCGGTGATACGCCAGGGGCTTATTCTCGGGCTGGTGGACAAGGACATCGAAAACTACGGGCTGCTCTCGATCAGCGACACCGGGCGAGCTTATTTGGCACCGGGCGGGGCGTTCAGCGTGAAACTGGTCGAAGACCATCGCTACGAGGAGTCGGACGACGACGATTCGACGGCAGCCCACGCACGCGGTGCTGCGGCGGGAGAAGCTGCGGCCGATCCGGTGCTCTTAGACATGCTGCTCGACCTGCGCAAGGAAGTGGCTCGCAAAAGCGGCTACAACCCCTATGTTATCTTCTCGGAAAGTTCGCTGAAGGAAATGACCATACACTATCCGGTAACGCTCGAAGAGATGCAGAGTAATATCTCAGGGGTCGGAGAAGGTAAAGCGAAACGCTACGGGCAGCCTTTCATCGAACTAATCGCCCGCTACGTCGAGGAGAACGGCATCGAACGGCCGCAGGAGATGGTGGTCAAGAGTATCGTCAACAAGAGCGGAAATAAGGTCTTCATTATCCAGAGCATCGACCGCAGAATGGATTTCGAGGACATTGCGGATGCCAAGGGGCTGACGATGGAGGAGTTGATGGACGAGGTCGAAGCGATCGTGGGGGCCGGGACGAAGCTCAACATCGACTATTACATTACCGAGATGGTGGACGAGGACAAAGTGGTGGACATCATCGACTACTTCACGGAGGATGCCGAGACGGACTCCGTGGCGGATGCAGTGCGGGAGCTGGGAGGGGATTATACGGAAGAGGAGATCCGCTTGGTGCGGATCAAGTTCCTCTCTGAGGCGGGGAATTGAAGCGGATTTTGGGGTTTGCAGGCGTGTTGAGGCTGTGTCGGCCGTTTTTTTGGTGGGGTCTTTATTACCTTATTTGGGATCACGCAGACAAAGACAATTTTGCGCCGGAGGCCCATGCGATGCGTAGCATCGCCCGTCCCGCCGGGGGCCCGCTGGGGCTTTTGCCGGGGTTCTCTTAGCCTTAGTTGGGCCGTCGCCCGCGCAGGGCAGTCGGAGCTTGTTGCCAAGCCAACTCCAGCTTTCGAGTGCCGAGCGGCACCGCGCGCCAC
>CAJTNK010000120.1 GCA_910577885.1 uncultured Rikenella sp. | reverse complement strand
AAGTTTTTTTGGTTCTTTTTGTTCACAAAAAGAACAGTTCCGTACAGTAGCCAAATACGGTTTGCCAATTGCCGAAAGTAAAACGAACGAAGCGAAGTTAAAAAAGAACTGTTCCATACGGTTAGGCTGAGAATTAACCGAACGATTAACAAGCAAGGATGATGAAGATTTACACACGGAGTGGTGATCGGGGTCAGACCTCGTTGGTGGGCGGGACACGGGCCGCCAAGGACGATCTGCGGATCGAGGCTTATGGGACGGTGGACGAGTTGGGGGCGCATGTGGGGTATTTGCACGACCTGTTGGGCAGGGAGGACGGAGGTTCGCAGTCGGTTGTGCGGGAGGAGTTGGTGTGGGTGTTGGAGAGGCTGATGCGTTGCGAAGCGTTGTTGGCGGCGGAAGCGGAGTGGTTTGCGAAGCTGCCGCAGATCGGAGCGGAGGATGTCGAGCGGCTCGAACGAGGGATCGACCGGTTGTCGGAGGGGTTGCCGGAGCTGCGGCATTTCACCTTGCCGTGCGGCCATCCGTTGGTGTCGTACAGCCATGTTTGCCGAACGGTTTGCCGACGAGCCGAACGGCGTACGGTGAGCGCGGCGAGCCGGTTTCCGGAGCTGCCGGAGACGGTGGGCCGGTTTTTGAACCGCCTGTCGGACTATTTCTACGCCTTGGGGCGGAGGCTGGGGAGCGACTTCGGAGCGGAGGAAGTGCGATGGGAACCTTAATTAACCGACACGCTGTACGGACTCCATCAAAAAAGATCGGCCTTGCTTTCTCCACGCCGCCCCCCAACCAAAAGGGCATCGAAGAAAAAGCAAGGCCGAAAAACTATTAGGCCGCTCCGGACAAACTGCCTGAAGCGGCTCCCGAGAAATTACCGCTGCACCATATCCGCCGGATCGCGCATCACCATGCTCTTGGCAATCCGCAACTTCACGCCGTTATCCACCTCGATCAGCACCGTATCTTCGTTCACCTCCTTGACCGTACCATAGATCCCACCGGCCGTCACGACTTTCGTGCCGTTTTCGAGCGAGTTGCGGAACTTGTTGAGCTCTTTTTGGCGTTTCTGCTGCGGGCGGATCATGAAGAAGTACATCACCACGAAGATCAAGACCATCATGATGATGAACGAGAAATTACCGCCGCCCCCCTGTTGCGACGCATCGCCGCCTTGAAGCATGATTGTGTTAAATGTCATTGTTCTATTTATTTGGTTATTTTTCGTATCGTAAATGAGCCTCTCGAACGAAATAACGTATCGGGACTCTGTTTTAGTATACAATTATCGTGCAAAAAACGAGCTTATTTCCTCCACCAAGTCGAGAGCCCTAAATCACCTCTCCCTCCAAATAGACCGTCGCACACTCCCGTCCCCCCTCCTTTCCCGCCGCCGCGGCAATCACCTCGATGGATTTGAACTGCTGTCCGTACCGTCCCTTGCTGTCGAACTGCCAGGTAATGGCCAGCGTATCCCCCGGTGCAATCGGCGCCGGATCGTAGTCGGCCGTCGTACACCCGCACCCCGTAATGACCTGCACAATCACGAGCGGTTTGCCCGTCCGATTCGCCACCCCGAACCGCCCCTCGATCACCTCCCCCTCGGCCATCCGCCCCATGGTAATCGTGTCGTAACTCCGCCCCTCCTCCTGTTCCGCCCCCTCCGCTCCGACCGGAAAGGCCACCACCAGCTCCCCCGCCGCAACCCTCGCCGCGGCAGAGTCCCTCTCCGCCGTCGAAGAAGAAGCCCCCGAGCCCGAGCCGCAACCCGCCATCGAGAACAGCACCCCGAAAGCCAACAGTGCAGCCCGAAATCTATTGTCGTTACTGAATCGCATGTCCACCCGTCGCCGATTTGTTCCCCTCGGTTTTATTCACCGCGGTGTCGATCAATCCCCTCCCCTGCTTGACGATCTTCCCCTCCTGGGTAAGCCACGCCACCATACGGTCCAAAATCCCGTTCACAAAGACACTGCTCCCCGGCGTGGAATAATATTTCGATATTTCGATAAACTCATCAAGAGTCACCTTCACCGGAATGGTCGGAAATTGAACCAGTTCCGTTATCGCCGCCAGCATAATGAGTTTGTCCATGAAAGCAATCCGGTCGAAATCCCAGTTCTGGGTAAAGCGATCGATGTACCCGAAATACTCCTCATGCCCCACCAGCGCCTTCCGGAACAAAGTCTCGACATACTCCCGATCCTCGTCGTTCTTGTACATGGGCATGATATCCAAATCCGCCGAACTTTCGTTCAGAAAACCGATCGTCCGAATCGCCAGCCCGAGGCAGTAAGCCAAATCGTCGACCCAGTACATCGACATCTCTTCCAACGCCTCTTCGAAGTATTCGTTGTCCTCCAAGGTCGCCAGAAAATCGTTCACAAAGCGTCGATCGGCCCCCCACGCCTCCCGTTCGTCGGTCGGCACACTCGCCTCCATATAGCGTTTGTAGTACGGCGCCGCGACCATATCCTGATACAGTCGCTTCATCAACGCCTCCTGTCCGCGCCACGAGACTTTGTACCGCGTCATGGCATCCCCCAGCGCAGCACTCTCCTCGATACGAGCCACCACCCGGTTATCGACAAACCTCCGATTGGGATGCAGGTCCTCCTCGGTGGGCATCATCTTGGCCTGCCCGATAGCGATCCTCTCTCGGGCCACCTCCGCCACTTCGCCCACCAGGGCGATCGTCATCAGGTAGAGTTCGTAGCTTTTCCGAATACTGGCCGTCAACTCCTTTTCCGAACGGCTCAACGAGTCTTCGCCGGATTGGAAGTAGCTGTAGAGCGATTTGACGGTCTTGATACGAAGCAATCGTCGACTAAGCATGGGCGTGAACGGTGTGATGTAGTAGATTGAATGTATGAAAGATACGTCGGGAGGACAGAAAAAGCCCCTGCCCTCCCCGCGCGATCAATATTCGTCTTCGTTGAAAAAGAAGTCGTCCTTACTCGGATAGTCCGGCCAGATGTCTTCAATACTCTCGTAAATTTCGCCCTCGTCCTCGATCTCCTGGAGGTTTTCGATCACCTCCAACGGCGCGCCCGAACGGATCGCATAGTCGATCAACTCGTCTTTGGTGGCAGGCCACGGCGCGTCTTCGAGCTTCGAGGCCAGTTCAAGTGTCCAGTACATATCTCTCTCGTGTTCGTAAGTATCTGTTTCGCAAACGTTGTCACCCCCTGTCGCCTATCCCGAGCGGGAAGCGACGACGAGGGTCGACCTCGGAATTTGCAAAAGTAATCATTTTTCCGAGAATCGTCCATTATTTCGCCCCGTCATTGGCAACTCTTTGGATCGGGGTAAAGCAGGCAAAGCATCCCGGAGGGATGCGCTCTAAAGCGAAACTTCGTTTCGCATGACCGTTCTCCGTAGCCCCAATAAAAACAACGGACGATTGTCGCCGGAAGCTACACCAAAGCGTGACCGGTCATCTCCTTCGGCTGCTCGATGCCCATGATCTTGAGCACGGTCGGCGCCAGGTCGGCCAGCACCCCGTCATGCACCTCCCGGATCGAGTCCGACACGACGATCAACGGCACAGGGTTCAACGAATGAGCCGTATTCGGCGTCCCATCCGCATTGACCGCATTGTCGGCATTCCCGTGGTCGGCACAAATCAGGATCGTATACCCCGCCTCGCGCGCCGCCGTCACGACATCCTTCACACAAGCATCCACCGCCCGCACCGCCTTCTCGATGGCCTCATACACCCCGGTATGCCCCACCATATCGCCATTGGCGAAGTTCAGGCAGATAAAGTCCGGCGCCTCGGTCCGGATGTCTTTCACCAACGCCGCCGCCACCTCGTAAGCGCTCATCTCCGGCTGCAAATCGTAGGTAGCCACCTTCGGCGAGTTAATCAGGATCCGTTTTTCGCCCTCGAACGGCTGTTCGCGACCGCCGTTGAAAAAGAACGTGACGTGGGCGAACTTCTCGGTCTCGGCAATCCGCAACTGCGACAATCCCTGCTTCGAGATCCACTCGCCGAGCGTGTTTTCGACATTCTCCTTGTCGAACAGGATGTGCAGTCCGCGGAACGACGAATCATACGGGGTCATCGTGCAATAATACAACGGAAGGGTCGTCATCCCCTGCTCCGGCATGTCGCACTGGGTCAGCACCTGGGTCAACTCCTTGGCGCGGTCATTGCGGTAGTTGAAGAAAATGACCATATCGCCCTCTTCGATCAAGCCGATCGGCGCTCCCTGCGCATCGGTCATCGCGATCGGTTTGATGAACTCGTCCGTCACCCCCTCGGCATACGAGGCTTCGACGGCCGCCACGGCATCCGTAGCTTTCGTCCCGACCCCTTTGACGATCAGGTCGTAAGCCTCCTTGACCCGCTCCCACCGTTTGTCGCGGTCCATGGCATAGTACCGCCCGATGACGCTGGCAATCCGCCCGGTCGACCGAGCCATATGCGCCTCCAGCTCCCGCAAGTACCCGGCCCCGCTCTTCGGGTCGGTATCGCGGCCGTCCATGAACGCATGGACGTAAGTCTCCCCGATCCCGTAGTGTTTGGCGATGTCGCACAGCGTGAAGAGGTGTTCCAGCGAGCTATGCACCCCCCCGGCCGAAACCAGCCCCATGAAATGGACCTTCCTGCCCTGGGTCTTGGCATACTCGAACGCCGCCACGATCTCCGGATTCTGCATGATCGACCCATCCTTGGCCGCCCGGTTGATCTTTACCAAATCCTGATAAATGATCCGCCCGGCACCGATATTCTGGTGTCCGACTTCCGAATTCCCCATCTGTCCGTCGGGCAGTCCGACGTTTTCGCCGCTGGTCAACAGTTCGGCGTTCGGATACTTCGCCATCAACGAATCGATGAACTCCGGATGGGCCGAGAAAATCGCATCCCGCTTCGAATGATCGCCCTTGCCCCACCCGTCGAGGATCATCAGCAACACTTTGTTTTTCATGATTTTATGTATTTTATTTTTAAAATTTCGTATCTCGTTCTCTCCTCCGATCCCTCTGCCCGGAGCGCCGAGCGGCCCCTATTCCTGGAGGCCCCGCAACTGCGCCCACCGGGGCCGCGCCTCTCCCTATTCCTGGAGGCAACGCAACTGAAAACCGAACGCACGGCCATTGTAGTTCTGCGGGTAGATCCCTCCGTAGCTGAAGTCCAAGTAGTGGGCATCGCCACTCCCCGTCGGAATCGCCGACGACCAGATGCACCCGGCGCTGCCGACGTCCCACAACGCTCCTTCGCCGCTGCCGCGAACGCCCGGGGCCAGAGGGCGGGTCGCCGCCAGCGGGGGAAGC
>CAJTNK010000119.1 GCA_910577885.1 uncultured Rikenella sp. | reverse complement strand
CCGCTTTGTTTGCCAACCCCTCATCAGACCCTCGGCAGCATCCGCTCCAGCCAATCGAACATCACCCCGAACGCCTCGTCCCGAACCTCGCGCGCCGAAAGAAAAAGGTCGTGCATCCCCCGCTCCACCGCCACATAGGTCACTTCCGGACCCAAACGCGGTGCATACCGCCGGATGTCCGCCACATTCAGGACCGAATCCGAGGACATCAACGCCTCGTCCCACACCGTCCCGTTCCACGAGCGGTCCGAGCTCATCACCAACACCGGAACGTCGATATGCAGCCCCCGCCGGATCCTCCGTTGGCCGTTCCGCACCGCCCGCAGCCACGAAAAATAGAGCGGAATCCCCTCGATCGGCTTCATCCGCGTGTCGAACTCCCACTCCCCGCGATAATCCCGATGGACACTCTGCGCATAGAGCGGTGACAACTCGTTCCGCTTGTGAGCGAACGGAAACACGACGCTCACCGCAGCAGCCAACGGAATAGCCACCCGCCGCTCCCACCACGACGCGTTGAACTCCAAAAACGGGCTGTTCAGCACCACGCACCGCATCACCCGCCGCACCTCGTCCGGCGCGTCGTCGGCATACAGAGCCGCCAGCAGTCCCCCCGTCGAATGGCCCAGCAACACCACCTCCGAAGCCCCCTCCGCCACGATCCGCCGAACACTCTCCGTCAGCTCCGGATAATACTCCGTCATGGAGCGCGCAAAATTCGGATGCTGCCCCTCGAGCAGCGACCGACCGTACTTCCGCAGCTCCACGGCATAAAACCGGTAGCCCCGTGCCACGAAAGCCTCCGCCAGGTGGGTCTGAAAAAAGTAGTCGACATAGCCGTGCACATACAGCACCCCGCACCCCGTGTCACGCCCCTGCGGAGGCAGCGAAGCCCGAATCAGCGTAGCCACTACCGGACCGTCGTAATCGTCCGGAAAAGGCAGCGTCGTATAAGTAAATCCCATAGCGCGTCGCAGTTCATCATTCCGAGCAGTCGGCCAGGTCGCAACACTCGCCCACCGTCTCCAACTCGATCGTAGCATGTCCTATGCCAAACTCGCGGCAAATCCCCCGGATCGACTGTTTGATGCGCCGCTGCTCGTCCACCCCCAGCCCCGACGCAACCACCGCATGCAGGGTGCTGATATGCTGCTCGCCGTCCAAACTCCACAGATGCAAATCGTGGATCGACTCCACCCCATCCACCGCAACGATCGCCCGTTCGAGCCGCTCGGCATCGATCCCCTTCGGCGCGTGCTGCAACAACACCCGAAAGGTCTCACGCAGATTCCGATAGACGTTCCACAACACCCACCCCGAAATACAGATCGACAACAGCGGATCCAGTATCGGCACATCCACGAACAACATCACCACGCTCACCGCCAACACCGCCAACCACCCCAAAACATCCTCCATCATATGCAACATCACGGCCCGTTCGCTGAGCGACCCGCCCCGTTTGAGCCGCCAAGCCGCAAACCCGTTGACCAACACCCCGAACACAGCCAACCCCAACATCCCCCCGGCATCGGTCTCCTGCGGCGCCATGATCCGCCCTATGCAAGCCCGGATGATGAACCCCGAACCGACCAACAACACGGCCGATATAAACAATGCCCCGAGCAATGCAAACCGCCGGTAACCGTAGGTGTAGTTCGCATCGGCCCCCCGTTCGGACACCTTCTGCAAACGCCACGCAACGGCCAGCGACAAACTGTCCCCGAAATCATGAAAAGCGTCCGACAAAATCGCGATACTATTGGTCCACAAACCACCCACCAACTCGACCAACGCAAAACCCAAATTCACGAAAAACGCTACCGCAATATTCCCGGTCGCCGCATGACTGTGATGATGACCACTATGATTATGCTCCTGTCCCATTATGTTTATTTTGAAACCCCTTCTTTGGCTACGGGATAGAACTGTTCTTTTTGTGAACAACCGACGCTGCCAGCGAGAGCAGAGCGGGCTCGCACGCTATGCCGAGCGGCGAGGAGGAAAACAAGCGCAGCGCAGTTAGCAAGAACCAAAAAAACTTTCAGATAGCATACGCTACGCCTTAGGCTCCGCAATCCTCAGGAGCATGGGTGGGGCGTTCGGCGAGGCGCGTAAGGTAATTACAGCCTAATCGCGCCCCCGCCAAACGTCCCCACCCAAAGACCGGGCTGACACGGCCAAAGCATCCCAAAGGGATGCGCTCGGAAGTCTTTTGGGTACCTTTTACCTTCGGTTTCCTCGTGCTACCTCGGCATAGCCCGCAAGCGGTCTCTGCGCTCGGTACGCTACTCGGTTCTTCAGAAAAGGTACAGTACCCTCCCATTGCGCTAAGAACGGTTGCAAATTAAAAGTACGGTTAATAGTATAATTGTTTGAGGTCGTTCCAGAATTGGGGGTAGGATTTGTCGACCGCCTGCGCGTTGGAGATGGTCACCGGCCGATCCGCGCGGAGCGACGCAACGGCCGTTGCCATGGCGATCCGGTGGTCGTTGTGGCTGTCGAGCGAGGCGTCGCGCACCGTGAGGCCGTCGTCCGGCGTCGAAAGTCCCCGGATCACCATCCTATCCTCTTGCGAGAGGTCGATGGAGACTCCGAGTTTGGAGAATTCGGCCGCGATCGTCGCAGCCCGGTCGCTCTCTTTGTGTGTCAGGCGGGTGGTCCCTCGCAACACCGTGACGCCCTCACAGAAGGCCGCCAAGGCCGCCAAGGCCGGGAAAAGGTCCGGGCAGTCCGTGGCATCGAATTCGAAGCCCCTCAACCGCTCCTCGGCGCGTCCCACCGTCAGGAGATGACCGCTGCCGAACGTCACCCGTGCTCCGGCCCGTTTCAAGGCATCGACGATCGCCCGGTCCGCCTGCAACGACCGCGGATTGAGGTTCGCCACCGCCACTCCGTCCCCCTCCGAAGCCACCGCCCCGGCCACCAGCAGACACGAAGCGCCGCTCCAATCCCCCTCGATGGCGTAGTTCGTGGGCCGGTATTGTTGCCGCCCCGGAACGACGAATTCCGTGTAATCCGCGGCCGCCTTCACCGAGATCCCGAAGGCCCGCAACACCTCCAACGTCATGGCCAGGTAAGGCACGCTCTTCGGATTCCGCACCGCCAAACGCGTATCCTGCGCCGACAGCGGCAAAGCCATCAACAAGCCCGTGATGAACTGCGAACTGAGCGACCCGTCGACCTCCACCGACCCACCCTGCAAAGGCCCGCTCACGGTCACCGGCAGAAAGCCTCCCTCCGCATACTCGAACCGCGCACCGAGAGCAACGAGCGGCTCGGCCATCGCCGCCGCCACCGGTCGCCGAAGGAGCGAACCCTCGCCGACGATCCTCACCGGCACCGGACTCTGTGCCGCGATCGGCGTGAACAGACGCGCCGACAAACCCGACTCACCGACGCTCAATCCGTCCGGCACGGTGCGCAGAAAACCGCCCTCGACATAGTAGACCCGATGCCCGTCACCATACCGCACCTTGGCCCCCAGCCCCCGCACCACCTCCAGCGCCGCCGACGTATCGTTGCACAGCCCCATGTTCCTCAGTTCGCTCCACCCGATCGGATTCTCAGCCGCCGGGACCAACAAAGCCGCCGCCAACGCCCGTTGCGCATAGCTCTTCGATGCCGGAGCCGAAATCCGCCCCCCCACCGCCGATGGATATACCGTCTCTTTCATCCGTTTCCGTGTGTTCGTTAACCCGTTTTTCAGTTTTTCGCCCCGATGAACTCCGCCACCGCCCGGGCCACCGCCGCCCCATCGACCGCCGCCGACACGATCCCCCCGGCATAGCCCGCCCCCTCGCCGGCAGGAAAGAGACCGGCCACCTGCGGGTGCATATACGGCACACTCTCTTCGCCCGTCGCCCGGCAGCGCGGCACCCGAACCGGCGACGATGTCCGCGACTCGATCCCGATCACCTGCGCATCGGCCGTCACAAAACCGCGCATCCGCCGGTCGAACTCCCGGAAACCGGCCCGCAGCGCCTGGCCGATGAACCGAGGCAGCCACCGATCCATATCGCTGGCCGTTACCCCCGGATGGTACGACGTGGGGAGCGTCTCGCCACACCGAAACCCGCCCACAAAGGAGTCGAGCCGCTGGGCCGGAGCCACCTGCGCCCCACCTCCCTGAGCATACCCCATCTTCTCGACCTGCTGTTGGAAGCGCATCCCCGCCAACGGACCGAAATGAGGGACCAGATCGGCATAATCCTCCTCCAACACCTGCGTCACAATCCCCGAATTGGCAAACACGTTGTTCCGCCCCGAAGGCGACATCCCGTTCACCACGCACTCTCCGGCCTCGGTCAGCGCCGGTACGATAAACCCGCCCGGACACATACAGAAACTATAGACCCCTCTGGTCTTCTGCGCCTGAGTCCCCCGGAGCCCGGAAGGGACCTGCGCCACCAGCGAATACGAAGCCGCCGGCAAAGCCGGATCGACCGTCTTGTACTGTATCCGGTCGATCAGCTCCTGTCGATGCTCGACCCGCACCCCCATCGCAAAAGGTTTCGACTCGATCCGAATCCCTTTCTCGTAAAGCAGCTCGTAGATATCCCGGGCCGAATGGCCCGTCGCCAGAATCACCGCCCGGGCCTCGATCCGAGTGCCGTCCTGGGTCTCGACACCGCTGAGACGGCTTTTATCCGGGGACAAAAGCAGGTCGGTGACGCGGCTGTTGAACCGGATAACGCCGCCGGCCTTGAGAATCGTCTCCCGCATCGACGCAATCACCCGCGGCAACCGATCCGTACCGATGTGCGGATGAGCATCATACAGAATCGACTCATCGGCACCGTGAAAATGCAGAATCTCCAACGTCTTCCGGAAATTCCCGCGCTTCTTCGACCGCGTATACAGTTTCCCGTCCGAGTAGGTCCCCGCCCCGCCCTCGCCGAAAGCATAGTTCGAATCCGGGTCGACTCGCTCGTTCCGCTGAACGGCCGCAATATCGGCCTTCCTCGCCGAAACATCCTTCCCCCGCTCCAAGATGATCGGCCGACAGCCCCGTTCGATCAGCTCCAGCGCGGCAAACAGACCCGCCGGCCCAGCCCCCACCACGACAACCTCTCTCGACCCCGGCACATTCGCCACATCCCCCCACTCGAACCGCACCGGCTCGGGCCGTCCCTCGTCGTCGAGCCACAGCTCCACGGCCAAATTCACCCGCACCCCACGAATCCCGCTCGTATGCCGCCGCGCGTCGATCGACCGACGAACGACCCGGCAAAAAGCCACCTGCTCCTCTCCGACCCCCGCAGCCTGCATCGCCGCGGCCGTATAAACGGCCTCATCGGACGCAGCCTCCGGTGTCAATGTGATCTCGACAGTCTGTGGCATAAAGATTGGCTAAATTTCTGGTTAAACATACCCGGCCCCGGGGTGCCGCTCGGCACTCGAACCGGGCCGTGTCGGCCTTAAGCGC
>CAJTNK010000118.1 GCA_910577885.1 uncultured Rikenella sp. | reverse complement strand
CGCACGTTTTGCCGAGCGGCGAGGAGAAAACCGTAGGTAAACTTCGTTTTGCTGGGGCCTGCCGGGAGAGAAACCTCCAGCAAAACGCCCAACGGGTGCGAGCGGCACCCGGGCGAGAAAAACCCATCGAAATCCCGGCAGAGTACCGGCTGCAAAACATTTTATTCGTAATTTTGCAAGGCGTGATGTGCGCCCCGCCGCCAAGGGCGGCCGAAATCACGTCCTTTCAGGCCCTCTCGAAGCCCGAGAGCCCGACAAAGCTCCCGGCAGAGCCCGCAAAGCACCGGCAGAGCCCGGACGTAGCCACCGCGCACAGAACGCCCCCGAAGAACCGTGAACGAACCCCGTCACATAACGCCTCCGAAGAAGAGTGACACACTCCGCGCCACGATCCGACAGATCGTTCGCGGAGTGACCACCGTTGTGTGCGCCCTGGTGGTCGTGATCGTGATCGTACCCATCCTGGCCGGGCTGCTGTTGCAGGTGGGGGCCGTGCAGCAGTATGCCGCGGGGCGGCTGACCGCGTGGCTTTCGGAGCGAGCCGGAACGACCATCGCGATCGAGCGGGTCGAGATCGCCTTTTTCAACCGGGCGATACTCGAGGGGATCTACGTCGCCGACCCCGCTCGGGATGGAGAAGGCGGAGAGGGCGGAGGGAGCGACACGCTGCTTTATGCCCGGCGGTTGACCGTCGGAATCGACGGGTTGAACCTGTTGCAGGGCGGAGATTTGGCCGTGGGGACCGTAACGGTGTCGGACGGGGTGTTGCACGTGCGCGGAGATTCGAGCGGGGGGACGAATCTCGGACGCGTGATCGGTCGTTTCCGTCCCGATCCTCCGCGGCCGATCCGCCTGCAGCTGACCGCCCGGGAGGTGAACCTCATCGGCATGCGGTTCACGTACCGAAAAGAGAGTTCACTGCCGCCCGCCGTTGGGAATCGGGTCGATTTCCGGGACCTCGACCTGCGGAACATCCATTTTCAGGCCCGGGGGATCGTCGTGGCGGGAGATTCGGTGGCCGCCCGGATCGAACACCTCGCGTTTCGCGAGAAGAGCGGTTTCCGGCTCCAACAACTCTCCGCCCCGCGGGCGACGCTCGGAGGGAGCGGCGTGCGGATCGACGGGCTGCGGGTCGAAACCCCGCTGTCGCTGTTGCAGTTCCGACGGGCCAACCTCTTGTATGACGACTGGTCTTCGTTCGGAGATTTCGCGCATCGGGTGAGGCTGGACGTGGCGGTCGATCCGTCGGCGGTGGCTTACCGGACCGTGACCCCGTTTCTGCGTCGCTCCGACGAGGCCGTTCGGGCCACCGTCGGACTCGAAGAGGCCACCGTTCAGGGGACGTTGGCCGACCTGCAGGGACGGTTGCGGGAGCTGCGCACCGGAACCGGAACCGCATTGGACGCCTCGTTCCGCGTCACGGGACTTCCGGACCTGTCGCAAGCCCGGTTTCACGTCGAAGTCGAGCACCTGGAGACCGACGCACAGGATATCCTGACCATCTATACCAACGTTTCGGGGGGACGGAAGTCGTTGGAACGGCTGCGTCCGCTGCTGGAGCGGACCGGAACGATCGGTTTCGCCGGCCGGTTCGACGGTCGGCTGCGGGACTTCACGGCCACCGGACGGCTGAGCCTGGCCCAAGGAGCCGTCGACGGTCGGCTGCGGTTCATGCCTGTTGAGGGGCAAGGACCGTTGGGCCGGGGAGAAGCCATCCGTTTTTTGGGCGAGGTGCGGAGCGAGCAGTTCGACCTCGGGCGCCTGCTCGGCGCCGGGCAGCTGGGGGCCGTTTCGGTCAGCGCCGGGGTCGACGCCACCGCGCGGGAGGGCGAATTGGAGCTGACCACCGATGCCGAAGTCAGCCGGCTGGAGTTCCGGGGGTATGCCTACAGCGGGATCCGGATGAACGGTCGTTTTTCGGGTCGGACTTTTACGGGTCGGATCGGCTCCGAGGATCCGAATCTCACCTTCGCGACCGAGGGTCGTTTCGACCTGAGCGGCTCGGTTCCGGCCTACGATTTCGAGATGGACCTGCGCCGGGCCGACCTGACCGCCCTGGGATTCAACCGCCGGGACACCGTTTCGCGGCTGGCGATGCGGTTCCGGGCGCATGCCACCGGCACCGAGCCGGAGACGATCAACGGCACGGCGACGATCGACAGCCTGAGCTACGTGAACCACATCGACACGGTTCGGGCCGGGACCATCCGGTTCGAGGCGCGGAACAGCGCGCGGAGCAAGCGCTTCGCCATGCAGTCGGACTTTGCCGACCTGGAGTTGCGGGGGAGTGACAGCTATAGCCGATTGTTCCGGTGGTTGGGGGTCTCGTTGCGTCGGTACCTGCCTTCGCTGGCCGCCGTGACGGCGGAGACGGAGCCGACGATGCAGACGGCGCACGGATCGACACCGGAGAACGACACGACCGCCACGGGCGGCGACATCGGTAACGACGAGGGCTATTATTTGGCCCGGGTCCACGTCAAGGAGGCCAACAACGTGGCGGCGATCTTCGTACCGGGGCTGGAGGTGGCCCGCGGTTCGTCGCTGACCTTCCTGTTCAACCCCGGGCGGGACGAATTCAGCCTCAGCGCGCGGTCGGAATACATCCTGCGGCGGAACATGTACGTGGGGAACCTCTCGGTGGAGTGCCGGAACCAGGGGGATTCGGTCTCGCTGTACGGGTCGGCGGAACAGTTCGGCATCGGAGTGCTGGATTTCCCGAACCTCTCGGTGGTGGGCGGGATCCGCGACAACCGGATCGCGCTGGCCACCCGGTTCGAGAACCCGGAGAACGGCTCCGCGGCCTTGATAAGCACCCGGACCACCTTCAGCCGGCCGGCCGGCGGCCGGCCGCAGATGGACGTCGCCTTCCGGCCGACCACTTTTACGGTCGGCGGGCAGCACTGGTACATCGCGCCGAGCCATATTGTGGCCGATACGTCGGGTGTGGATTTCCGGCAGTTCCGGCTCCGGGGCGAGGGCCAGGAGCTGGCTGTCGACGGACGAGCCTCCGCTTCGGAGGGGGATACGCTGCGGGTGCGGCTGCGGAACTTCGACATGTCGCCTTTGACGCGGCTCGTGGCCCGGCAGGGCTACCGCATCGCCGGGCGGCTGGGAGGCGATGCAAGGGTGGTCGCACCGTTCGGCGACCTGCAGTTCGAAGCCGACCTGCGCCTGGACTCGCTGGCCATGAACGACTACCCGCTGGGGCGGGTCGATTTTCACAGCACCTGGGACCGTCCCCGGCGGTGGATCCGGTTCGCCGCCACCACGCCCGAAGGCGAACGGCCCATCAGCGGCATCTACAACAGCCCCGAACGGCGGTATCGGGTCGACTTCGACTTCCCGCGGTTCGACATGTACCTGCTGCAACCGCTCCTGCAGGGCATTCTGATCGACACCGAAGGGCGGGCGCGGACCCGCCTGGCGATGACCGGAGGACCGGAGGGAGGCCCCGTGCTGAACGGCTCGGTCGACGTCGAGGAGTATCGGGCGACGGTGGCTTACACCCGGGCGCGGTACCGGTTCGGGGGGCCGGTCTCGGTACGCGACAACCGCTTCGAGCTGCCGGCCGTACCGATCTCGGACGACGCCGGAGGGTCGGGCACCATCTCGGCCTGGCTCGACAGCGAGTATTTCCGTCGGCTGCGGTTCGGCGTGCGGCTGGAGTTCCACGACATGCTCTGCCTCAACACCTCGGAGGCCGACAACCCGGACTTCTACGGCCGGATGTACGCCACGGGCGGTTTTTCGGTCTCGGGCGACGACTTCCACACGCTGCTCGACCTGCGGGCCGAGACGGCGCGCAACTCGACCTTCGTGCTGCCGCTCTCCGGCGTGTCGACCATCTCGGAAGCCGACTTCATCACCTTCGCCTCGGCCGACCAGGAGCAACAGCGACCCGCCAACCGTCTCCAGGAGCTTCGCGAACGGCTGCACCGCAAACGGCTCCGCACGAAGAGCGAACTGAACGTCGACCTGAACCTCACGGTGCTGCCCAACACCGAGGCGCAGATCGTGATGGATCCCCGGCTGGGCGACGTGATCCGGGGGCGCGGAGCGGGCCGCTTCCGGATCCGGGTGGTGCCGGACCGCGACCTCTTCACGATGGACGGCCAGTACGACATCTCGGAGGGGACTTATCTTTACACCCTGTACGGGGTGCTGGCCAACAAATACTTCGTGATCCAGCCCGGGAGTTCGATCCAGTGGGCGGGCGACCCGACCGACCCGACGGTCGACATCGACGCCGTGTACCGGGTACGGACCTCGCTGCGTCCGCTGCTCGGCAACACGCAGTCGAACACCGGCGCGACCGGGAGCGGCAACGTGAACGTGAACTGCGGCATCCGGCTCACGGAACACCTCTTCAACCCGACGGTCCAGCTCTCGGTGACCGCTCCGGGGGCCGACCCCGAGACCAAGAACCTGCTCCGCAACCTCCTCAACACGGAAGAGGCGACCACCATGCAGTTCGCCTACCTGATGCTCTCGAACAGCTTCATGCCGGACGACCAGAGCGCCACGATCGGAACGATGAGCGGTTCGCTGGCGGGAGTGGCGGGGATGGAGTTCCTCTCGAACCAGATCAGCAACCTGATCTCGGGGTCGAACTACAACATCCGTTTCGGCTACCGGCCCCAGAGCGAACTGACCTCCGAGGAGGTGACGTTCGACGTGGGAGCCGACCTGATCGCCAACAAGTTGTCGCTCGAGGTGGGAGGCAACTACGACGTGGGACAGCGGGGGGCTTACCAGGTGACGAACAATCCGCTCTCGGTGGACGGTTACCTGACGTGGGTGCTGAACAAGTCGGGATCGTTGAAGGTCAAGGGTTTCACGCGGACGATCGACCGTTTCGACGAGTCGCAGGGTTTGCAGGACAACGGCGTGGGGGTCTACTACCGGCAGGAGTTCCAGAGCCTTCGGGATCTGCAAGAGCGGTACCGTCGCTGGCGAGCGTCCGTGCAGGCGAATCGCCGGGAGCGGCAGGAACGACGGGCCGAAAAACGGGCCGTCAAGCACCCGGCTCCTGCGGCGGTCGATTCCGTCGAATCCGTCAAATCCGTCAAATCTACAGGGACTGCTCTCCGGCGGTTGATACTCTGCCCCCCTCCTCAGGCCGATAAACCCTTTGTGGTGTGCCGAGCGCACCCATCCGGTGTTTTGTTGGGCTTTTCTCCGTCAAGCTTGCTTACCCGCCAGGCCAATAAGACACCCAACGGGTGCGGTTGGAGTGCCCCAGCGGCACCGGCCCCGGGCTTCCGCGACAGCGGATATAACAAAGGATACGGCACATTGTATGCCGTCGGCTACAGCGGGTACAGTTGGTCTTCGGCGGTGTCCGGTTCCGATATCCGCTTCTTGGACTTCAACCCCACCTGGCTCGCACCGCAGAATAGCCACCACCGTGCGTACGGTTTTCCGTTGCGTTGCCTCCAGGAAGAGGGAGGGGCCGCTGGGCCCCGGGACGAAGCCTCCCAGTCCCCCGTCGGGGCCCAACCCT
>CAJTNK010000117.1 GCA_910577885.1 uncultured Rikenella sp. | reverse complement strand
GAAGCACTTTGCTAAAGTTTTTTTGGTTCTTTTTGTTCACAAAAAGAACAGTTCCGTACGGTAGCCAAATACGGTTTGCAAATTGTCAAAAGTAAAATGAGCGAAGCGAAGTTAGTAAGAACAGTTCCGTACCGTAGCCAATGAATTGGAAATATAAAATACAGATTTAGGGATGGACTTTGTCGGATTGATAGATTGGTATGAGGTGGCGCACAGGGAGTTGCCGTGGCGCGAGACGCAGGATCCATATCGGATTTGGCTCTCGGAGGTGATCCTGCAACAGACCCGTGTGGCGCAGGGGTGGGCGTATTATACCCGTTTCGTCGACCGGTTTCCGACCGTCCGCGAGCTGGCTGCGGCGGAGGAGGACGAGGTGTTGAAGCTGTGGCAGGGGCTGGGGTATTACAGCCGGGCGAGAAATCTGCATGCCGCGGCCAAGCAGGTCGAGGAGCGGTATGGAGGGCTTTTTCCGACGACTTATGAGGAGGTGCGCGGGTTGCGCGGGGTGGGCGATTATACGGCGGCGGCGATTGTTTCGTTTGCGGTAGATGCGCCGTATGCGGTGGTGGACGGCAATGTGTATCGCGTGTTGAGCCGGGTGCTGGATGTCGAAACGCCGATCGATAGCACGGCCGGCAAGCGGGAGTTTACAGTGGCGGCGGAGGATTTGCTGGCCGAGTATCTCGCTCTGCCGGGGAACAGAGGGGCGGGGATTTACAATCAGGCGATGATGGAGCTGGGGGCGTTGGTCTGCACGCCGCGTGGGGCGCAGTGCGAGGCGTGTCCGTTGCGTGGAAACTGCCTGGCGCGGCAGCATGCAACGGTCGAGGAGCGGCCGGTGAAACGGGGAAAGACAACCCAGAAGCCGCGCTATTTCAACTATTTGCACATCGTCGATCGCTTCGGACGGACGGTGATCCGGCGGCGCGACGGAGAGGATATTTGGCGGGGGCTGTACGAGTTTCCGTTGATCGAGACGTCGGTCGAGGCGGAGTTCGAGACTTTGGCGATCCCGGTGTCCGGGTGGGTGTGGGAGGGGGCGGTGCGGATGCCGAAGCACGTCTTGTCGCACCGGGTGATCCATGCGACGTTCCACCGGCTCACGGTGGCCGATCTGAGTCGGATGGTGTTGCCCGAGGGGTGGATGGTCGTGCCGACGGAAAAACTCGGCGAGTATGCCGTGGCGCGGCTCACGGAGCTATACTTGGAGCGGGCGTGAGCGCGTGCTTATTCGGCCTTCGGGATGTCGATGATCCGGGCCTGCGGGTAGTGGACCGAGAGGTAGTCGGCGATATAAGCCCGCGTATCGGCGGCAATCGTCGGATCTCCCGCCGGGTAGAGCTTCCACAGCACGGCCGCGATCTCGATCTGTCGGGCGCGACAGGCCTCGAAGCTGAGCAGCGTATGGTTCAGGCTGCCGAGCTTGGCCGAGGCGACGAAGAGCAGCGGCAGGCGATGTTCCGCCACGTAGTCGGCCGTGAGGTATTCGTGCGGCGTTCGATCCGGATCGAACGGCCGCAACGGGACGAGCAAGCCGCCCGCCCCTTCGATCAATACCGTATCGTACTGTTCCAGAAGTCGTTGCGTCGCCTCTGCAATAATCGCGGTGTCGACGCGAGTCCCCTCTAACTGTGCCGCCAGGTGGGGCGAGGCCGGAAACCGGTAGATCACCGGGCAGGTGGTGCGGTCCGTATCCACCGCCTGCGGCGGAATCCCCATCAGCCGCCGGTGCAGCTCGATGTCCTCCGAACACTCTCCACACCCGGTTTGGATAAACTTCTGTGTAATGACCCGCCGTCCGGTCCCCTCCTCGGTGGCCAGCATTCGGGCCAGCTGCCCCGTGGCGTAACTCTTTCCGGCATCGGTGTCGATGCCGCTCACGAAATAGGCTCCCGGCGGAAGTAGTGTCATGATGCTCTGTGTTTTTTGGCGACCACGAGGATCGGATGAAAGGTCAGTGTCACGCCTTCGGCGGTTGAAAAGGCAGTCCGATAATCGGCCTCGAACTGCCGCAGTCGACTGTGGGTCCACCGCTCCGCCGCTACGGCGTTGACCCCCGTCAACCGCAAGTGGCGCAACACGTCGATCGGGGTAGGGTAGAGCTGTTGCTCGGTCCACTCCTCCCCGGCCAGCACCTCCAGCCCGGCTTCTCGGCAATGCCCGCACAGGTCGGCCAACGTCCGGTAGTCGAGCCCCTGGCCCGTCGTCCGGGCGATTTCGCGAAAATTCTCCGGCCCGAACGTGCTGAACGCCAGCACGCCGCTTTCGCTCCGAAGCCCCGCTGCAGTCCGGGCGATGAAGCCGGGCAGGTCGTCGAACCACTGGACGGTCGACGCGCTGGCAATAAGGTCGTAAGCTCCTCCGTCGAACGGGAATCGTTCGCCGTCGCCCGCCTCGAACCGTATCTTGTCTTCTTGCGGCAGGTAGTGGCGGCTCTCGGGCACCAGGTCGTTGACGACCCACTCGGCCTCCGGAAAGAGCCGCACGAGGTGCCTGGTCAGGAATCCCGTGCCGGCTCCGATCTCGACTCCGTACCGCACTGCCTCGGGTCGTTCGACAAGCCGTTCGAGCCGCTCGGCAAGCCGCCCTGCGATGGTCCGCTGCACCACAGCCAGTGTGTCGTATGTCTTCAGGTGGCGGCCGAACCGCCTCTGCAACAGGTTTTTGTCGTGTTTCATCGAATCATCCGCGCGCATAGTGCCGGCTCGCCGAACGGGTAGTGGGGCATCTCCGGATACCGGACGACCGTCACCTCCGCCTCGCTCCAATAACGCTCCAGGTTGGCCGGCGGAAAAATCGCGTCCCGTCCGCCGACAATCGCTTCGGTCCAAAATCCTTTGGCGGGCTCCCCTCCGCCGGTTTCAGCCGCCTCGGCTTGTCGCCGGAGCGCCACCAGCTCGTCGTAAATCTCCTCCAGCGGCCGGGTAGAGCGGTGTCGGTAGTACTCCCGCAGCACATCCGGCGTACCGCACATCCGTTCGAGGAACTTGCCGGTCCCCGTCCCGCCGATGCTCCGCACCGTGACGTCGAACGCCCGCCGTGGAATCCCATAGAGATCGTCGATCGGAGCCGGTGTTCCGCCGATCGCCAACGCCTCGTCCCAAAAACGCCCCTCCTCCTTCGTCGTCGCCGCCGAAACTCCTCCGAAAATCCGCTCCGCCGCCCAAACTCCGAACGACCACGCCGCCAGCCGTCTCTGGCGATAAGGTCGAAGAAGGTTGATAAGTTCCTCTTTTTCAGTCTCTGACGGTTGTGTGCGGTAGTCGAACAGGCAGAGCAGGTCCCACCCGTCGTTCGGCCTCACGAGGTGTCGCACCAGCTCGTCCGACCCGGCCCATCCGGCGGCAAACACCAGCACGCCCCGCCGTCCCGCCTGTTCGTCGGCGGTCGACGTGCGAATTATCCAAACAGCCTGCATAGCTTTGCAAATCGTTCTATTTCAGCCGGATCGTGGTGGGCGCAGAGCGAAACCCGCACCCGTGCCTCGCCCTGCGGCACCGTAGGATGGCGGATGGCGGTGGTCCAGAAACCCGCTTCCCGCAGCTCGGCCGCCATTTGCAAGGCCCGTTCGTTCGCCCCCGCCCGAATCGGAACGATTTGCGAACCGTAAGGCACCTCCGGCTGTAATGTGTTGTTAACGATAGAGATAAGCTCCCGTACCCTCTCCCTCCGTGCCTCGAACTCCGGCAGCCGGTCGAGCAGAAACCGGGTCCACAGAAGCGACATATCAGGCATGGCGGTCGAGAAGATCAGCGGTCGCATCCGATTGACCAACAGCCCTTTAGTTTCTTCCGAGCAGATCACCGCCGCCCCCGACGAAGCCAATGCCTTGCCGAACGTAACCACTTGATACTCCGCCCGCAACGGAGCCTCCGGATGCGCCGCATTGTATGCCGCCAACAGTCCCGTCCCCCGCGCCCCGTACACCCCGAAAGCATGCGCCTCGTCCAAATAGAGCCAAAAACCGTACTCCCGTTGCAGTGCGGCGAGTTCCGCCAACGGCGCGAAATCGCCGTCCATGCTGAACAAACTCTCGGTCACGACAATCGTCCGCCTCCCGTCCCCCGAACGAGGTGCGGCAGCCAGCATTGCCGCCAGCTGCTCCATGTCGTTGTGCCGGAACCGTCGCCACTCTACCCCCGCCTCGCAAAGCCGCAGGCCGTCGATCAAGCTGGCATGCACCAGCTTGTCGGCCAAAATCAAGTCCCCGCGCCGGCTCACCGCCGGCAGCACCCCCGAGTTCACCGCAAACCCTGATCCCAACACCAGCGCCGCTTCCGCCTGCATCGCCCGCGCCAAAGCAGCCTCCAACGCCTCATATGCCGGACTGTTGCCGGTCATCAGCCGTGACGACGGGTTTCCCAGCAAAAAACGCTCTTTATCAAGCGTTTCCAGAAACTCGCCCTGCAATCCGATCTCGCTTCCCAGCCCCAAATAGTCGTTCGACGAGAGATTACAATACTCCCTTCCGCTCTCCCCGTCAGGGTACACGCATCCTCCCCCGTCCACCGAACGCAATACGCTCAGCCTCCGTAGGTTCCTCTGTTTCCGTAACGCGTCGAGAATCTCAGTTTCGCGGGTCATCGTTTTGTGTTAGTCGTTCTCGTCGGGCATTTCCGCTCCGGGCACCAGCTCCACCGCCTGCCGGGCGTCTCGTTCGGCCACTCGCAGCCGCACCTGTCCTTGGATGAAAGGCAGTACGCTGCCGCCGATCGCCCCGTCGATGCTGCAGGCAATACCGTTGTTCTCAAGCAGTTCCGCATCCAGATAAGCCTCGCTCGGCGTCGTGTACTGTTTGACGGTCACCACGCGGCTGCGGTCCGAGGTGTTTTGGTTTTCGATCGTTGTCATGGTCGGATCCCTCCTTCGTTTGTGATCCGCGGGGTGACGGTCGACACGTTCCGCTCCAAGCACCAAGCGATGTCTTCGCTCCAGCGTTCCTTGATGCGGTGATAGTGTTCACAGTGGTCCAACGCGCTTTGCAAATCCGCCTCGTACCGCTCGTACACGTCGGCACACCACCACGCGATATCGGTTAGTGTATATCCGTGGTGTTCTCCCAAATACCGTGCCATCATCCCGGCACACAACGCATCTTCGATCGTAAAACGGTCGTTCCGTCCCGAACAGATCAACGCCACGTCCCGTCTCGACTCGCCCAGTCGCCGTGCCACGGCGTCGGCGTTCAACAGCGCGGCCACATAGATCTCCGCCGCCCACCCCTGCGCACTGTTCACCGCCCGCGTCCCATTGGTCGTGCTCATCACGATCGTCGCATCCCGAACCACCTCCGGCGTGTACCGCAACGGCGAATTGTCGAGGTCGAATCCTTCGATGATGACGGTCTTCCGCTCGCCTCCCAACAACACAGGCCCGCTATCTCCCCGCGCCGCATGCTCTGCTGCAAGTCGATCCCGCAACCGGAAACTCTCCTCGATCCCGGTCATCGGGATGATCTCCCGAGCCCCGTTCCGAAAAGCGGTCACCATCACACTCGTCGCCCGAAACACATCGATCACCGCTACACTCCGACCCTTTACCTGCTCTTCTGTCACTGCCCCGGCACTCCCGATTACGTCTACTTCCATACCTATGACAACTTTCAATAATTCATGTTTCTGAAACTTGTTTTTGGCTACGGGCTGGAACTGCCGCTTTTTGGAAAAAGCGGCACCAAAAACTTTTGAGCTAGCATACGC
>CAJTNK010000116.1 GCA_910577885.1 uncultured Rikenella sp. | reverse complement strand
CGGCACTCGAAAGCTGGAGTTGGCTCGGCAACAGGAGGGAACTGCCCTTACGCCGCGGAGGCGGTGCCTCCCGGCACCCGGTATTGGCCTGGCGGGCGAGAAAAACGGACAAAAACAACCCCGGCAAAACGCCCTGTGAGCGTGCCGCTCGGCACCCTACCGGGCGCAACCTGATTGTCTGCGTGAACTCCGTCTGAACGCACCCCGCACCCTCATCCCCCAAAATCCTCTCCCCGCCGTCCCTTCTAAAAACAAAACCTAAAGATCGCCGCGCCATTGAAGTCCGGGGAACTTTAGGTTTTGTTCGAGTTTTCGTCGTTTCCGGAGCGAGCGCCTCGCCGGCAGAGATGAGACCTAAGAGATGTCGAGGTGGACATGAACAATACGAACCTCCGTTCGTCGTTGCCTCTCTCCAGCCCCCATCCCCGCTGAGCCTCCTCTACACCGCCGACCATCGCCGCCGCTCCGAAAAAGAACGATCATCTACCTACTTTTTCTTTTTATGCCGGTTCTTGCGAAGCCGTTTTTTGCGCTTGTGGGTAGATATTTTGTGCCGTTTTCTTTTTTTTCCGCTAGGCATAACTACGTGGATTAAAGTTTGACAATCGGTTTATGTTTCAGATTATTTCTTGGCAATCGACTTGGCTTTCACCTCGCCGGCAAACGTTTTCGACGGTTTGAACGCCGGAATGTTGTGTGCCGGAATAGTAATCGTCGTGTTTTTAGAGATATTCCGGGCCACTTTCTGCGCCCGACGTTTGATGATAAAGCTGCCGAAACCGCGCAGGTAGACGTTATTCCCCGCCATCATCGTCTCCTTGATGTTCTCCATGAACGATTCCACCACCTGCTGCACCTGTACTTTCTCGATCCCCGTGCTCTTAGCGATTTCGCCTACGATATCTGCTTTCGTCATGACAAATGTCGTTTTTATTTATGTGATTACTATTTATTTACGTCACAAACGGAATGCAAATATAGGTTAAATTATCGAGATTCGCCCAACAAAAAACAATTAAATAATTCTTTCAGAGCGATTTTCAGCTCCGGGTGTACGTAATCGGGCCAAAGTTCGGCAGCCGGTTCGAGGGCGAAGCGACGCTCCGGCAGCCGGGGATGAGGTACCGTGAGGCGCGCCGTCCGAATTACCGCGCGGTCGTAGAAAAGCAGGTCGATGTCCAGCGTTCGTGCCCGGTAGAGCCGTTCGCCCGTCGCCGGGTCGTACTCCGCCACGTGCGCCGCCCGACCCAGCTCACGCTCGATCCGTTGGGTCGCGTCCAACAGCTCCTCCGCACCGAGTCGCGTCTCCACCGCAACCGCCTGGTTCAAAAACGGATACCCCTGCTTCCCATCCTCAGCGAACGCTCCCCACGCCTCGGTCTCGTACTCCTGCGACACCCCCGTGGTCGTCGTCCCCGCCACCGAAGCAAGGAGCGACCGGGCGGAGGCCAATACTTCCGCCCGGTCGCCCAGGTTGCTTCCCAAAAGCAGCAAAGCTCTGTGTGTTCGCATCGCGTCAGACACTACGACAGACCCCTTGCACTGTTTACGCCAGCAGCTTCCGCAGCGAAGCCAACAGCCGGTCGCAATGCTCCCGCGTGATGTTCAGCGCCGGCAAGAGACGGAACGTATTTTTGTCCGACGACGAGCCCACGAAGATGTGTTCCTCGAACAAGAGCCGCTTCCGGAACGGCGCACTCTCTTCGTTGAGTTCGATACCGATCATCAACCCCTTTCCGCGCACCTCCTTCACGTTGGGCAGCTTCCGCAGTTCGGTCATCAGGTAATCCCCCATCTTCCGGGCATTCTCCACCAGCCGGTCTTCGGTCATCACCTCGGCCACCGCCAGCGCCGCCGCGCAAGCCAGATGGTTCCCCCCGAACGTCGTCCCCAACATGCCGTACTTCGGCGCAATGTGCGGCGCGATCGAGATCGCACCGATCGGAAAACCGTTCCCGATCCCCTTGGCCATCGTATAAATATCGGCATTCACTCCCGCCCAATCGTGCGAATAGTACTTTCCGGTCCGTCCGCATCCGCACTGCACGCTATCGGCCACATACACCGCTCCATACTCGTCGCACAGCGCGCGCACTTTCTGCAAATAGGCGTCCGAAGCGACCCGGATCCCGCCGACACCCTGGATCCCCTCCAGAATCACGGCCGCAATCTCCCCTCCCTCTCTGGCAAACAGCGCTTCGAGCTCCTGCTCGTCGTTCAAGGTCACGAACACCACATTTTCGGTCCGGTTCACCGGCGCCGTGATATTCGGATTGTCCGTAGCCGCCACCGCCAACGAGGTCCGACCGTGAAAAGCCCCCCGCATCGCCACCACCTTCTTCCGACCGGTGTGGAACGAGGCGAGCTTCAGCGCATTCTCGTTGGCCTCCGCCCCCGAGTTGCACAAAAACAGCTGGTAATCGTCATGCCCCGACAACGGCCCCAGCTTACGCACCAACTCCTGCTGCACGCCGATCTTCACCGAGTTCGAATAAAACCCCAACCGTCCCAACTGATCCGTCAGCCGCTCCACATACCGAGGATGGGTATGACCGATCGATATCACGGCATGACCCCCGTAAAAATCCAAATAATCCTGACCCTCCTGATCCCACACCGTGGATCCCTGACCCTTCACGATCTCCACGTCGTACAAAGGGTATACGTCGAATAACTTCATAATCTATCGTTGCTTTTTTAATGGTTCTGTTTTCTGTAACCGTTTTTTAGCGACAGTATGGAACTGTTCTTTTTCTTCAGAAAAAGAACCAAAAAGACTTCCGAGGATGCTTACGCATCCTAACTCTATCTCGGCACAGTGTTCGCCCGTTTCCTTGGGGTGGGATTCTTTTTGGGCGCGCCTGAGTTTTAGTTTGCATTAAGCGCGCCTAAAAGAACCCACCCCAAAAGAGCGGCAAAGAACTTTTTGACCCGAATGGCTTAAAAGTGCGAAGCACTTTGCTAAAGTTTCTTTGGTACTTTCTGTTCACAGAAAGTACAGTACCCTCTCGTCGTCAAAGACCGATTGTAGAAGAACAGAACGATTAGAATGCCAAAGGTTTGAGTTTGAGTCCCATAGTTTCGGGGAGTCCGCACATCAGGTTCATATTTTGGACCGCCTGTCCGGAAGCTCCTTTGAGGAGGTTGTCGATGGCCGACATCACCAGCAGTTTACCCTCGTGAACCGTCAGGTGGACCAGGCATTTGTTGGTGTTGACCACCTGTTTGAGCGAGATAGGGCGTTCGCTGACGTGCGTGAACGCCGCCGAGGCATAGTAATCGTTGTAGATCCGTTGTGCCTCTTCGAGCGTTCCCGCAAAGTCGGTGTAGACGGACGCGATAATCCCCCGCGTGAAGTCCCCGCGGTACGGGATGAAATTCACCGCCCCGCCGTAAGCCGGTTCGAACAGACGAATCATCTGTCCCACCTCGCGCAAGTGCTGGTGTTCGAAGACTTTGTAGGTCGAGAGGTTGTTGGCGCGCCACGAGAAGTGCGACGTGGCGGCCAGTTTTTGTCCCGCGCCGGTCGACCCGGTGGTGGCCGACACATGCACATCGCCGCGAATCAGCCCTTTGGCCGCCAGCGGCAACAGCGCCAACTGCAAACAGGTGGCGAAACACCCTGGATTGGCAATGTTCCGGGCCTGTTTGATGGCCTCGCGATTCTGTTCCGGCAATCCGTACACGAACTCATGCCCGTCCATGGCGGTCTCCGGAGCGATCCGGAAGTCCTGCGACAGGTCGATAATGCGCACATCCTCCGATATGTGGTTGGCCTCCAAGAACTTCCGTGCATCTCCATGCCCGACGCACAAAAACATCACGTCCACCGCCGGCAACTCCCCGATCGGCGTATCCACGAACCGCATCTCCGTATCACCCAACAAATCGGCGTGCACGTCGCTCACTCGATTCCCGCCATTCGAGTTACTGTGCACATACGCCAACTCAACCCCAGGATGGTTTATCAACAGCCGCACGGCCTCTCCGCCGGTGTAACCGGCCCCGCCGATAATTCCTACTCGTATTTTCTCCATAAATATTAATAATCATTATTCACTCCTCTGTAACCAGTCATTGGCTACCGTATGGAACTGTTCTTTTTCTGAAGAAAAAGAACCAAAAAGACTTCCGAAAGTGCTTCGCACTTTAAAGCCATTCGGGTCACAAGGTTCTTTGCCTCTCTTTTGGGGTGGGTTCTTTTAGGCGCGCTGAGTTTTTGCTCGCATTAAGCGCGCCCAAAAAGAATCCCACCCCAATGAAACGGGCGAACACTGTACCGAGATAGAGTTAGGATGCGTAAGCATCCTTGAAAGTTTCTTTGGTACTTTCTGTTCACAGAAAGTACAGTACCCTCCCGTCGCTAAAGAACGGTTAGTAGAGAAAGTGATTAATTATTTTTCGATTTCGGACGGGTTGACGGCGTAATAGATGGCGTTTTGGTTTCCGAATATTTTGCCGAAACCTTTGACATCGTCCGAGGTCCAGTTGCTCATGGTTTCGCCGTAGGCACCGAATTTGTTGGACATGAGGTCGTGGGGCGAGTCGATGCCGACCACCACGAAGCGGTACGGGAGCAGGTCAACAAAGACCTCGCCCGAGACGTTGCGTTGCGAGCTGTCGAGGAAGGCTTCCATGTCGCGCATCACCGGGTCGTAGTACTGTCCTTCGTGGAGGTAGTTTCCGTAGAAAGCCGACAGTTGGTCTTTCCAGAAGAGCTGCCATTTGGCGAGGACGTGTTTTTCGAGCATGTGGTGGGCCTTGATGATAATCATCGGCGCAGCCGCTTCGAAGCCGACACGTCCTTTGATCCCGATAATGGTATCTCCGACGTGCATGTCGCGCCCGATGGCATACGGCGCGGCGATATGTTGCAAATCCTGGATCGCTTTTACCTTGTCATCGTAATGTTTGCCGTCGATTCCGACGAGTTCCCCTTTTTCGAACGTCAGCGCGATCCGCTTGGCCGGCGCGTCGTGCGCCACTTTCAGCTGACAAGGATAAGCCTCTTCGGGCAGCGTCTCGCTGGAGGTCAAGGTCTCTTTCCCGCCGACCGACGTACCCCAAATCCCTTGGTTGATCGAGTATTCGGCTTTCTTGAAGTCGAAGTCGACGCCGTGCGAACGCAGATACTCGATCTCTTCTTCCCGCGAGAGACGTTTCTCGCGGATCAGGGCGATCACCTCGATCTCCGGTGCGATGATGTTGAAAACCATGTCGAAACGCACTTGATCGTTCCCCGCACCGGTCGACCCGTGGCACAGGTAATCCGCTCCGATCTCTTTGGCATACTTGGCGATGGCCGTGGCCTGCGAGATCCGCTCCGAGCTCACCGAAATCGGATAGGTGCTGTTCTTGAGCACGTTCCCGAAGATCATGTACTTGATGCTCTGCTCGTAGTAGGTGTGCGAGACGTCCAACCGAACGTAGCTGGCTACCCCCAGCCCCTTGGCCCGGCTTTCGATCTTGTCGAGCTCCTCTTTCGAGAATCCGCCGGTGTCGGCCAGTGCGGCATGCACTTCCAATCCTTGTTCTTTGGCCAGGTAGATGGCGCAATACGAGGTATCCAACCCGCCGCTAAAGGCGAGTACTACTTTTTTCTTTCCCATAGTTATGTCGAATTTTTCTGTTTCGTTCGTAAAAATGTCAGGTGCGGTGCCACTGGACACGCCCACCGGTTGTTTTGCCGGGGTTGTCTCTGCCCGTTTTTCTCGCCCGTCAGGGTGCCGCTCGG
>CAJTNK010000115.1 GCA_910577885.1 uncultured Rikenella sp. | reverse complement strand
GTGGTTCTCTTGGTTTAGGCTCGTCCTCTGCGGCCGCCGCCCGCGCAGGGCAGTCCCCTCAAACTCCGCGGATGACCGAAATAAGTCCCGCGCGCCCCGCCTTAGGTGCAATTCACTATTTCGCACTTGGCGAAATAGAATGAATCGCCAAGGCGCGCGGCCAATGATCGTTTTTCGGGGGCTGGGAGTTTGGGAGTAGGGCGGCACGTAGAGAAACTGCACTCCTATTGGAGTGCGCGAGCCTCCGCCACCCCGGACGGGGCGAGCTACTCGGCAGAGCTCGTAGCTCTTTCCCGCTGGCGGTGACTCGCTTTTTGCCCGGAGGCCCGATTCGCCGTCCGTGCTTGCCGTCTTCTCCCTCTTCTCCCTCTTCTCCCTCTTCTCCCTCTTCCTGGAGGCAACGCAACTGAAAACCGTACGCAGGGTAATCGCTGCCCTGTGAACTGATCCAGTTGGGGAGGAAGCCCAAGCGGTGAGCACGGCCACCTGCAATGGACGATGCCCAGCTGTACCCGATGCGGCCAACATGAATCAACAGACCGTCGCCGTGGCCGCGATTGCCCGGGGCTGCGCCCACAGGGTGTTTTGCTGGGCTTTTCTCAGCCAAAGCTTTCTTGCCCGGCAGGCCAGTAAAACACCCGAATGGGTGCGGTTGGCGTGTCAGCGGCACTCCTGTTCCTGGAGGCAACGCAACTGAAAACCGTACCCACGGCTATTGCTGTTCTGCGGGCCGATCCCGCCGTAGCCGAAGCCCAAGTAGCGAACATTGATATCCGCAATGGCAGACGACCAGACGTACCCGGCGCCGCCGACGTCCCACAACAAACCAAAGCCGTGGCTGCGGAAGCCCGGGGCCGGGACCGAGAGGTTGTAGCAGTTCCGGCGGGGGATATGATATTCCAGGGTGGGCGACGAAGATTGGCGGACAAAAGCACGGCGGATTGAAAAATAGGTTATCTTTACACAATCATTCACACACACAATCGTAGAGAGCTAAACATATGAGCGAAGAAGTCGTTAACATTCAGGAACTCAACGCGAGGATCGAACAGCAGAGCGCTTTCGTCGACCTGTTGACCCGCGAAATGGGGAAGGTGATCGTCGGGCAGAAACACTTGGTGGAGTGTCTGTTGATCGGCCTGTTGAGCGACGGGCATATCTTGCTCGAGGGGGTTCCGGGGTTGGCCAAGACGTTGGCCATTAATACGTTGGCCGACGCGGTGGACGGGCAGTTCAGCCGCATCCAGTTCACACCCGACCTCCTGCCGGCGGATTTGACCGGGACGCTGATCTACAGCCAGAAGAACGAAGAATTTACGGTCAAACTCGGGCCGATCTTCGCCAACTTCGTGCTGGCCGACGAAATCAACCGTTCGCCGGCCAAGGTGCAGTCGGCCTTGCTGGAGGCGATGCAGGAGCATCAGGTCACGATCGGAGACAAAACCTATCCGCTGCCGAAGCCTTTCCTGGTGATGGCGACCCAGAACCCGTTGGAACAGGAGGGGACCTATCCGCTGCCGGAGGCGCAGGTCGACCGGTTCATGCTCAAGGTCCGGATCGGTTATCCGAAGCGGGACGAAGAGCGGCTCATTGTCCGGCAGAATATGCTGGGGGCGGCTTTCCCGAAAGCATCGAAAGTCGTCTCGCCGGAGGCGATTCTCCGGGCCAGGGAGGTGGTCGGCGAGGTTTATATGGATGAGAAAATCGAACGTTACATTGTCGATATCGTTTTCGCTACGCGCGAACCGGCCTCCTACGGGCTGGATCGGTTGGGGATGATGATCGGCTACGGGTGTTCGCCTCGGGCGTCGATCGCGCTGGCCAAGGCGGCCAAGGCCTATGCTTTCATCAAGCGTCGCGGGTATGTGATTCCGGAGGATGTCCGGGCGGTTTGTCCGGACGTGATGCGCCATCGGATCGGGCTGACTTATGAAGCGGAGGCGGAGAATGTCTCGGCGGAGGATATTATTACGGAGATCCTGAACACGGTCGAGGTGCCGTAGGGGAGCGTATGTGGCCGAAGATGGGTTTTCTCGCCCGGTAGGCCAATAAGACGCCCTTTGGGCGCGCCCCCGTGGCGCACCCGTTGAGTGTTTTGGTGGGGTTCTCTTAGCCTTAGTAGGCCGCCGCCCGCGTAGGGCAGTCGAAGAAGTTTGCCACCGGCAGGCCCGGTTCGCGTGCCGAGCGGCACCGCCCGTCCGGCGTAAGGACCGCTGCCCGCGCAGGGTAGTCCCCTCAAGCTACCGCGCGCGACTGCTGGAGTAGGAAATCGATCAAACAACTCTTGGTTGTTTGATCGATTTCCGCCAGCGCGCGGACAAAGCCTGTTTTCTCGCCCGGTAGGCTCGGTTCGGGTGCCGAGCGGCACCGGTCGACGCCAGCGGCAGCGCAAGTGAGCGTGGCGAACGTTGCGTCTCGCCGCCGGGGGGTGGCGTCGGCCGCCCGTCTCTACGAGACGGCTGTGTGGGAAAAGGCGCGCGGCCAAAGACTGTTTTCTCGCCCGAATGGCTAGTACCGAGTGCCGGGAGGCACCGCCCGCCCGGCGTAAGGGCAGTTCCCTCTTGTTGCCGAGCCAACTCCAGCTCTCGAGTGCCGCTCAGCACGCCCACAGGGCGTTTGGCTGGGGTTTTCTCGGTTGAATTTTTTGCCCGAATGGCCCAACACCCAACGTGGCCGGGAGCGCAGGGGGGCGACCGGAAAAGTCAAACCAACGATATGAAAGAAAACGAAGAAGATATACTGCGGAAAGTCAGGCGGATCGAAATCAAGACCCGCGGGCTGTCGAACGATATTTTTGCCGGGAAATACCATTCCGCTTTCAAGGGGCGTGGGATGGCTTTCAGCGAGGTGAGGGACTATCGGGCGGGGGACGATGTGCGGGATATCGATTGGAATGTTACGGCACGCAACCGGCAGCCGTATATCAAGGTGTACGAAGAGGAGCGGGAACTGACCATGATGTTGCTGGTGGACGTGAGTGCGTCGAGGCTCTTCGGGACCCGCGGGCAGCTGAAAAAAGGGGTGATTACGGAGATTGCGGCCGTGTTGGCTTTTTCGGCGGCGCAGAACAACGACAAAATCGGGTGCATATTCTTCTCGGACCGGATCGAAAAGTACGTGCCGCCGAAGAAAGGGCGGCAGCACGTGTTGCGGATCATCAGCGACCTGGTCGATTTTCAGCCCGAGGGGCGGGGAACGGATCTGAACGGCGCGCTGCGGTTCTTTACGAATGTGATGAAGAAACGGTGTACGGCTTTTGTGCTGAGCGATTTTCTGGATTTCTCGTCGTCGGCGGGTGACGCTGCTGACGCTGCTGATGAGGGGGGGCTGTCGGTCGGCTTCGAAGAGGGGCTGAAGATTGCCGCCTCGAGGCACGATGTGGTGGGTATTCGGGTCTGCGACGCGCGGGAGGGGGAGTTGCCCGATGTCGGCATCGTCGAGATGCAGGACGCCGAGACGGGACGCAAAGTGTGGGTCGACAGCGCGTCGGCGAAAACCAGGCGGAACTATGCGGCTTATTGGCAGCGGGTTTCGTCGGCGATCGAACAGACCCTCACGAAGTGTCGCGTGGACAGCGTCGAGGTGCGCACCGGCGAGGATTATGTGGCCGCGTTGTTGCGGCTTTTCAAGATGCGATGAGCTTTCGAAAGAGATGATGTTGAAGCGAAATTTCACCCTACTGTTTTGCGGCCTGCTCTTCGGAGGGGCTTTGGCGGCGTCGCAACCGGCCACCGGCAGGGCGCAAGAGGCGTCCGATCGTGCGACATCCGTGACTGACGGAAAGAGGAGGCATCCGGCGCCGGAGGTGCATGCGCGGTTCTCGGCCGATACGATCGAGATCGGCGACCAGTTTTTGCTGGAGATCGACATCGATAAGGATCTCGCGCAGGAGATCCAGCTGCTCAGTTTCGACGGGGCCGACAACCAGCTTGTGCCGAAGATCGAGGTGCTCGGGATCGACCGGCTCGATACGCTGAGCCGGTCGGGGAGGCGGGAGAAGCTGCGGGTGACCTATCGGCTCACGGGGTTCGATGCCGGGAGCTATGCGGTGGCGGGGATTCCGGTGGTGTGGTCGGCCACCTCGGCCGAGGCCAGGGAGGGAAGGGCCGATACGGTGCGCGTGCCGGAGCTGCTCCGGATCGAAGTCCGCGGGTTCGATATCGACACGGCGACCTATCAGCTCTGCGACATCAAACGGCCGATCCATACACCGCTCCTCTTTGCCGAGATTCGGGAACTGGTCTACTGGAGCGTGGCGTCGGCGGTGGTGTTGGCGGGGGTGATCTACCTGGTCATTCGCTACCTCCAGCGTCGGCGGCGGAGGGGGGCGCCGAAACGGATCGTTCCGCCGCACGTCACGGCGATTCGCGCGTTGGAGAAGCTCCACAGCCGAAAACTCTGGCAGAACGGGAAATACAAAGAGTATTACTCGCAACTGGTTGACATCGTGCGGGTTTATATCGAGGGTAGGTACGGCATCGGGGCCATGGAGATGACCTCGGACCAGATTCTCGGAGCGATGCGCGAGGTGAACGACGCGAGGTTGTGCGAAAAGCTGCGCGGACTCTTCTCGCCGGCCGACCTGGTGAAGTTCGCCAAGTTGGCTCCGGCGGCCGAGGATAACGAACAGGCTTATTTCGACGCCTATTTTTACGTCGAGGAGACCAAGGCGATGCCGGAAGCGGGCGAGGGGCATGTAGTGGCGCCGGGGGCGACGGCTACCGAGGCGGGGCGTATGTTTCCGGCGGAGGAGGACGAAACGGTCGGACAAGGAGCTGAGGAGGGGCATATCAAATGAAACGAATCGGATTAATTTTCAGTCTGTTGGGGTTCTTCCCGGCCGTGGCCTGGGGGCAGCGGGAGCGGGCCGATATCCGGCAGGGAAACAAGGCCTACTACGAGGGCAAGTATCCGGAGGCGGAGGTGGGTTACAAGCGGGCCATCGAGAAGAACATCAACTCGTACGAGGCCAATTTCAACCTCGCCGGGGCGCTCTACAAGCAGGAACGGTACGACGATGCGGCGGCGACGTACGAGAAGTTGGCGCAGGACGGCACGGATGTGCGGCGGCAGGCGGCGACCTATTATAATATGGGGAACACCGCGCTTCGTCAGCGGAAGATCGACCGGGCGATCGAGGCGTATAAGCGTGCGTTGCGTTTGGTGCCGGACGACCGGGAGGCGAAGCTCAACCTGGCCTATGCGCAGAAACTCAAGCAGCAGGAGGAGCAGCAGAACCAGAACCAAAATCAGGATCAGAATAACCCGGATCAGAATCAGGATCCGAACGGCGGCGACGGGGGGGGGATGGTGGCGGGGAGGATAACCGCGATCAGAACCGGGACGATCGGGGTAAGCCGAACCAGAATCCGGAGAATCAGGGGGATAACGACCGTCCGAAGGATCGGGATCGTGGGGAGGGCGAGCAGGACTCCTCTCAGTCTCCGCCTCCGTCGTCGTCCCGGGAGGAGTCCGAGCGGCTGTTGCGCGCGATCCAGGCGAGCGAGGACAACACGAAAAAGCGGGTGGATGCGGAGCGTGCCGAGGCGATGGGGCGAGGGGGCGGTGGAAAGCAGTGGTGAGGTGGTGCGGTGAGGGTTGAGGGGTTGTTGGCGGGTCTCGGAGCCGGTTTTTGTGGTTTTTTCGTTCGTGGTGTTTTCTCGCCCGTCAGGCCCCAGCAAAACGAAGTTTTGCCAGCTCACCGCGAGCACGCGGCCCCGCGCGGGAGCGCAGTCCCCTCCAGC
>CAJTNK010000114.1 GCA_910577885.1 uncultured Rikenella sp. | reverse complement strand
GCGGGACGCCCGCGGGTACAGCTGGTCGTCGTCGTTTCCTTCGGGGAGTGGCAATACCCACAGCTTGCTTCAGCTATAGCTTTCTTGACCGACAGGCCAGCAAAACGCCCTGTGGGCGCAGTTGCGTTGCTTCCTGAATGAAAGACAAGGGGCAGGAAAAAAGAGAAAAAGAATTGTGCTACCTTTGCGGAAAGGAACGGAAATAAAACGGTTGGTTATGATGAAAAAGATTTTGATGCTCGGGATGGTGGTTTTGGGGCTGGTCGGGACGACCGAAGCCAAGAAACGGACCGAACGGGCGACCGGTAAAACGGCGTCGCGGGTCGAGGCGGCGAAGGATGAACAGGGCTCGGAATCGGGCAGTTTGGAGTGGAAAGAGGGAAAGATCGAGACGCAGGACTTGCGGGAGCTCTTGGAATTGAAAGAGATGTATGTTTATAAGTACGATCTTTCGGGGGTGCGGGATACGAGTTTGCGGGTGATGGTGCAGCTCGACGAGTATTTCGGGCGCGACTCGATGCGGACCGTGCGGCTGATGAGCTTTGGCAAAGTCTTCGAAGGCAGGAGGGGCGAAGGACAGAAATACCTGACCGACCTCAAATTTTATTTCATGCCGCAGAGCGATTCCACGATGTTGGTGTACTGCTTGCTGGAAGGGCGCATGATGAGCTCGTTCTGGTTGAAGATGAAAAAAATCGCGCCCGATTTCAAGGATTACGGATCTTATAGTCCCAAGTCGTTCGATACGAAGGAGCTGAAGGTCGATCAGACGGTGCCGGTGCTGCTTTTCGGGTCGTCGTGGTACGATGCGGAGATCTCGAAGTACTATCGCGGGATGCCGATCTATCGGTTTTGCCCGGAAAACCAACTGCCCGAGGATATGAACAGCGAATCGTTCGACCGCATGCCGCACTATTGGGTCATCCGCGTCGGGTTGCAGCACAGGAGGGAATAATAGTAGGTGCGGCGAACGTTTGTTGGCAGATCCGAAAATTTAGTGTATCTTTGCGACGCCTTTCGGTACGTCCTTTCCTCATTTACTCGGGGGCGGGCGTGGCGAAAGGCGTCAATACATAATGTCTAACCCGTTTAGTCTCACAACAAAAACAAAACAATGACAAACGCAGAAGAAACGAAGGTACAGAAAACCTCCAACGCATCGGTGCCGGTCGAACAGTTCGACTGGGCGGCTTTCGAAACCGAAGCCGGACTCTATGGCGGCGAATCGAAAGAACAGATCGCCAAAGAGTATGACCAGACACTCTCCAATATCCAACCCGGAGAGGTGATGGAAGGGACTGTTACCGCGGTCGACAAACGCGAAGTACTCGTCAACATCGGCTTTAAGTCCGAAGGGGTGATTCCCAGCAGCGAGTTCCGCTACAACCAGGACCTCCAGGTGGGGGACAAGGTCGAAGTCTATGTCGAATCGGCTGAAGATAAAAAAGGACAGCTCGTCTTGTCGCATAAAAAGGCGCGTCAGTTGCGGTCGTGGGATCGTGTGAACGAGGCTCTGGAAAAGGACGAAATTATCAAGGGGTACATCAAGTGTCGGACCAAGGGGGGGATGATCGTCGATGTTTTCGGCATCGAGGCGTTCTTGCCTGGGTCGCAGATCGACGTGAAACCGATCCGGGATTACGATATCTATGTCGACAAGACCATGGAATTCAAGGTCGTGAAGATCAACCAGGAGTTCCGCAATGTCGTCGTGTCGCATAAGGCGCTGATCGAAGCCGAACTCGAACAGCAGAAGAAAGATATCATCGGCAAACTCGAAAAAGGCCAGATCCTCGAAGGGACGGTGAAGAACATTACTTCGTACGGGGTGTTTATCGACCTGGGCGGGGTGGACGGTTTGATCCATATCACCGACTTGTCGTGGGGACGGGTGAACCATCCGGAAGAGATCGTACAGCTCGATCAGAAACTCAATGTCGTTATCCTGGACTTCGACGATGCCAAGAAACGGATCGCCCTCGGGTTGAAACAGCTTACGCCGCATCCGTGGGATGCACTGGCTTCGGAACTCAAGGTCGGTGACAAGGTGAAGGGGAAAGTCGTGGTGATGGCCGATTACGGTGCGTTCGTCGAAATCGCTGCCGGGGTCGAAGGGCTGATCCACGTCAGCGAAATGAGCTGGTCGCAGCACCTGCGCTCGGCACAGGACTTCATGAAAGTCGGTGACGAGGTGGAAGCGGTTATTTTGACCCTGGATCGCGACGACCACAAGATGTCGCTCGGGATCAAACAGTTGACCCCGGATCCGTGGGAAAACATCGAAACCAAATATCCGGTCGGCTCGCGGCATACGGCACGGGTGCGGAACTTTACCAACTTCGGCGTTTTTGTTGAACTGGAAGAGGGGGTTGACGGCTTGATCCATATCAGCGACCTGAGCTGGACCAAGAAGATCAAACACCCGTCGGAATTCACCCAGATCGATGCGCCGATCGAAGTGCAGGTGCTCGAAATCGACAAGGATAACCGTCGCTTGAGCTTGGGCCATAAACAGTTGGAAGAAAATCCGTGGGATGTTTACGAAACTATCTACAAGCCGGACTCGATTCACACCGGGACCATTACCGAGGTGAATGACAAGGGGGCTGTGGTGACGCTCAATGAAGGGGGCGAAGGGTTCGTACCGGGGCGTGGCTTGATGAAAGCCGACGGAACGACCGCCAAGAAGGGCGAAACCTTGGAATTCCGGGTGCTCGAATTCGGGAAAAATAATCGCAAGATCATCTTGTCCCACACCCGTACGTTCGAAGAGGCAAAAACCAAGGAAGATGTCGTGAAAGAGGCGTCGACCCAGGATGCGGTGAAGAAACTCTCTTCGTCGATGGAGAAGACGACTTTAGGGGATATCTCGGGGTTGGCGGAACTCAAAGCGCAGCTCGAAGGAAAATCGAACTAAAGCACCTGTGCTGCTTATAACCGTTCATTGACGACAGGAGGGAACTGTTCTCTTTGTGAACAACCGACGCTGCCAGCGAGAGCAGAGCGGGCTCGCACGCTTTGCCGAGGTAGCGCGAGGAAACCGTAGGTAAAAGGTACGGTACCCGCCCGTAGCCAAAGAATGAGTTAATAAAGCAGACAGATACTTTGATAGTGTTATGACCTTTCGGGTAACCATACTGGGATGCAGTTCGGCACGGCCGATACTTTCCAGGCACCACACTGCTCATGTACTCAATGTACATGAGCAGTTTTTTTTGATCGACTGCGGCGAGGGGACGCAGCATCAGTTGCTGCGGTACGGGATCAATCCGCTGAAAATCAATGTCATCTTTATCTCTCATTTGCACGGGGATCACGTTTACGGGATTTTCGGGCTTTTGTCGACGATGGGGATGATGGGGCGGCAGAGGGGATTGACGATCGTGGCGCCGAGGCCGTTCGGCGAGATGCTCCGAAGTCATTTCGGGTTTTTCTCCATCGAGCTGCCTTATCCGCTGGAGATCAAAGAGGTGGATGCCAGAGCGGCGGAGGTGGAGGTGTGGGGGAATCGGGTCTTTACGGTGACCACGATTCCTTTGAGGCATCGGGTGCCGTGCTGCGGTTACCTGTTCCGCGAACGGGAGCCGGGGTTGAACGTCCATCGGCACTTGGTGGAGGGTTATGGGCTCGATCCGGCGCAGATCGCCGCACTGAAACGGGGCGAGGATACGACTTTGGTCGATGGTATGCCGTTGACGGCGGCGGAGGCCACTTATCGGCCGTACGAGGCGCGCAGCTATGCTTTCTGCAGCGATACGACCGCTTCGGGGAAGGTGGTTTCGCTGGTGCGCGGGGTGGACCTGCTCTACCACGAGGCGACCTACCTGCATGCCGACCGGGCGTTGGCGGTGAAAACGGGCCATTCCACTGCCCGACAGGCGGCGCGGGTGGCGGCACGGGCCGGGGTAAGGCATCTCGTGTTGGGACACTACTCGGCCAGGTACCGGGAGCTGGGACCGATGCTTGAGGAGGCGCAGAGCGAGTTTCCGGCGAGCGTTTTGGGAGGCGACGGACTGGTGCTGACCCTCGAGAAAGACCATTCGTTGAAAATCGAACAGATTTAAGCGGCTCGACGGCGCGTTTTTCGTCCGAAAGGTGTAAATTTGTATCATTACTAACATTCGTTTTATGCAGGAAAAGATTCTGATTCTCGACTTCGGCTCGCAGTACACGCAGCTTATTGCGCGGCGGGTGCGCGAGTTGAATGTCTATTGCGAGATACATCCGTACAACCATTACCCGGAGATCGATTCTTCGGTGAGGGGGGTGATTCTTTCGGGAAGCCCTTCATCGGTGCGCGATAAGGAGGCGCCGCAGGTGGACCTGGCTGGGATCAAGGGGCGTTTGCCGCTGCTGGGGGTGTGCTACGGGGCGCAGTACTTGGCGCATCATTTCGGCGGAGAGGTGGCGCCGTCGGATAGCAGGGAGTACGGTCGTGCGATGCTCTCGAAGGTCAAGGGGAATGACCCGTTGATCGCTTCGCTCGGCGAACAGACCCAGGTGTGGATGTCGCACGGCGATACGATCGTCCGGGAACCGGACGGGTGCGAGATTATTGCCAGCACGGAGGATGTCCGGGTGGCGGCGTTCCACATTGCCGGGGAGCAGACCTGGGGGATTCAGTTCCACCCGGAGGTCTACCACTCGACGGAGGGGATCAAGCTGTTGAAACATTTCGTGGTGGATATCTGCGGCTGCCGGCAGGATTGGACGCCGGCTTCATACATCGAAACTACGGTGCGCGAGTTGCGGGACAAGCTGGGGAATGATAAAGTGGTGTTGGGCTTGTCGGGCGGGGTCGACTCGTCGGTGGCTGCCGTGCTGTTGCACAAGGCGATCGGGGCCAATCTGACTTGCATCTTCGTCGATATGGGGCTCTTGCGCAAGGATGAGTTCTCGAGCGTCCTGGATTCGTACAAGAACATGGGGCTCAACGTGATCGGGGTCGATGCCGGAGATAAGTTTCTGGGCGATTTGAAGGGGGTCACCGACCCGGAACAGAAACGCAAGATCATCGGGCGGGATTTTATCGAGGTGTTCGACGCCGAGGCGCAGAAACTCCGCGACGTGCGATGGCTGGCGCAGGGGACCATCTATCCGGACGTGATCGAATCGGTGTCGGTGAACGGGCCGAGTGTCACGATCAAGTCGCACCACAACGTCGGGGGGCTGCCCGAGAAGATGAACCTGAAGATCGTCGAGCCGCTTCGCTTGTTCTTCAAGGACGAGGTGCGGCGCATCGGACGGGAGTTGGGCTTGTCGGACTTGCTGCTGGGGCGCCATCCGTTCCCGGGGCCGGGCTTGGGGATCAGAATCCTGGGTGAGGTGACCAAGGAGAAAGTCCGGATTTTGCAGGAGGCCGATGCGATCTTTATCAACGCTTTGCGCGATGCCGGGTGGTACGACCGGGTGTGGCAGGCGGGGGTGATGCTTCTGCCGGTGCAGAGTGTCGGCGTGATGGGCGACGAACGGACTTACGAGTCGTGTGTGGCGCTCAGGGCGGTGACCTCCACCGACGGGATGACGGCCGACTGGGTCCATTTGCCCTACGAACTCTTGGCAAAGGTCTCGAACGACATTATCAATAAGGTCCGGGGGATCAATCGCGTGGTGTACGACGTCTCGTCGAAACCGCCGGCAACGATCGAATGGGAATAAGCTTTCTTCTATTTTCTCAACCGTTCTTAGCGCAGGGAAGGTACTCTCCCTTTTACCGCCGCTTTACTCGTGTTACTTCGGTATAATATGCAATCGGTTCTTTAGCGACGGGAGGGTACTGTCCCTTTCTTGAAAGAAAGGG
Source organism: uncultured Rikenella sp. (assembly GCA_910577885.1). Taxonomy (GTDB): domain Bacteria; phylum Bacteroidota; class Bacteroidia; order Bacteroidales; family Rikenellaceae; genus Rikenella. The sequence continues at coordinate 11 of CAJTNK010000114.1, read as the reverse complement.
ACCCAAAGAAC
>CAJTNK010000113.1 GCA_910577885.1 uncultured Rikenella sp. | reverse complement strand
GTCTTTTGGGTACCTTTTCTTCAGAAAAGGTACAGTACCCTCCCGTCGCTAAAACCGTTTACACATTATACCGAAGCAGAGCGAGGAACCGGGGTTATTCTTTAATAAGTCGTTCGATCCGGTCGACGTATTCCAAGGAGTCGTCGACGGCGAAAGCGATCTCCGGAACGATCCGGAGCTGGTTTTTGACCCGTCGTCCCAGCTCGTAGCGGATCTTCGGGCTATTCTCGCGCAAGGCCCCCAGCATCGCCTCGCTCCGCTCGAACGGGAAGACGCTCAGGTAGATTTTCGCGAAGGTCAGATCCGGACTCACCCGGACTTTCGACACCGTCACCATCGCCCCTTGGACCAGGTGGCGAGCCTCTTTCAGGAGGATGTCGCTGATGTCTTTCTGTATCTGTCGGCCGACTTTCTGTTGGCGGGTTGTTTCTTCTCTTTCCATGGTGGTGTGAGCGTTTGTAGTAGGGGGGGTGTTACGGGTTCTCGCGGGGCAAAAAACGGGCCGCGCGCCGAAGGAGGTACGGTTTCCCGGCGGCGAATCACCCGTGGCGTTTCGCCTTCCCCGACAGGTGTTCGATCCTCAGCCGCAGCACCGCGGTCCGGCCGAACGATCCACGAATATACGGATCGTCGGTCATATACGCAAGTTCCGGGTTGTATTTGTCGCGCAGCAGCACGAGGGCTTCCCGGCGTTCGGTGTCGTCGCGGACGAGCTCGATGCGACCGAACAGGTGGGCCGACTCGTATTCGGTGGTATAGGGCCGTACGCGGGTCGCTCCCACGACGCAGAAGCTCGCCCGGTCGTTGTGCTCCGCGGCGTCGAGTTTGTGGCCCTCGGGCGCGCAGTGGAAGTAGAGGCACTGACGAGCCGGGCAGTACACGTAGCTCAGCGGCACGCCATAGCCGTAGCCCTCCGGCGAGCACAAGGCCAGGAAACCGTACTCGCCGTCGGTCAGTAATTGTTCCGTGGCCGCTGCGTCGAGCAGGCGGTCCTGTCGCCGGACGGGTCTGAAACAGGTCATAACGTATTTTTTCCGGATTTTTTTAATCTTTTTCTCTCAGGGCACGTCGATGATATACTCCTCGTCGTACTCATCGCGCACATCGTTGTAGGTCAGTTTGAACTGCCTTTCCGACAGCCACTCCACCCCGAAAGAGACCGTTTCCATAAAACCGCCGCGCGGATAGGTCCAGATCTCCTTTTTGCCGAACCACGTCTTTTGGTAGACCGACGGCCGACAGACGTGATCGTATTCCACGATCACGGTGTTCGTTCCCAGCGGCGAGACAAACACCTCCCGCCGGGCCACAAACACTGCGTCGCAACAGCTTCGGAATAACCCGACCCACAACAGCACTCCGCCGGCCACCGCGCCCCGTTTCATCCGATTCCGCATCGTCGCTCTCGTCGTTTGATTGCCCTGTTACCGCCGGTCGTTGGTCGTGCGTACCTCCTCCAGCAAGGCCGACAACCGGGCCACCCGTTCCGGATACTGGGCCGCCAGGTTGTTGCGCTCGCCCATGTCCTCCGTCAGGTTGTAGAGCTGCGGCTCGCGCGAGTTCCCCAGCTCGATGTTGACTTCATGATTTTTGGCCGCTCCGCCGCTCGGCGCGATGTATTTCCAGCCGTCCACCGTAATGGAGAGCGTTCCGGCGTTTTCGACGATGTGGGCCCGTCCACGCTTGCGATCGCGGCCGAGCCACACGGCGAGCTGATCCCTACTGTCGGGCGCTTCGCCCTCGGCGAGCTCCTCGCCGACCAGCGCCGCCAGCGAAGCGAACCAGTCCACCTGCGAAGCCGCCGCATCGCTCACCCGGCCTGCCGGAATGTGTTTCGGCCACCGAGCAATGGCCGGAACCCGTGTCCCCGCTTCGAAGATGCTGTACTTACCGCCCCGAAACCGGCCCCACGGGCGGTGTTCGCCCAGCAGCTCCACCGCCCGGTCCCGGTAACCGTCGTCCACCACCGGACCGTTGTCCGACGAGAGGATCACCAGCGTATTGTCTGCGATCCCGAGCGAGTCGAGCGTCTCGAGAATACGACCCACCGACCAGTCGAACTGCAGAATAGCGTCTCCTCGTGCGCCCATCCCGCTCCGTCCCACGAACCGTTCGTGCGGAGCCCGTGGCACATGCACATCATTGGTGCAGAAGTAAAGGAAGAACGGCTCCTCGTTGGCCGCCTCCCGTTCGATGAACCGCACGGCGCGTTCCGTAATCGTATCCGCAATGTTCTCGTCCACCCACAAAGCCGAACCGCCCCCCGTCATATATCCGATCCGTCCGATCCCGTTCACGATCGCCATGTCGTGGCCGTGGCTGGCCTGGAGCTTGAGCAGCTCCGGATTCTTGCGGCCGGTCGGCTCGCCCGGGAAAGGCTTATTATAGCTGACGTGTATCGAGTCCTCCGGGTGGTTCTCCAGGTCGAGCCCCACCACCCGGCCGTTCTCGATGTAGACGCACGGCACTCGGTCGGCCGTCGCCGCCATGATATAAGAGTAGTCGAACCCGATGTCCCGAAGTCCCGGCGTCACGACGCCGTTCCAGTCCTGTTCGCCGGCCCGGTCGCCCAGCCCCAGGTGCCACTTCCCGACCGCTGCCGTCGTATAACCCGCCCGCTGCATCATCTCGGGCAGCGTCCGGTGTTCCGGGGTCACGATCATGGCCGCGTCGCCCGGCGCAATCCCCGTTCCCGGTTGCCGCCAGGCGTATTCGCCGGTCAGAATGCTGTACCGGGCCGGTGTACTGGTCGCCGCCGTGGCATGTGCGTTGGCGAACCGGACGCCTTGTGCCGCCAGCCGGTCGACGTTCGGCGTGGCGATGGTCTCGAACGATCCGTTGCAGGCGATATCTCCGAAACCGAGGTCGTCGGCCAGGATAATCACCACGTTCGGCTTTTGAGGGTTCGTTTTTCCTTTGGTTTTGGCCGCCGCACCAGCGCCCTGCGTACCCGCAGCCCCTACGGCCAGTGCGCTGAGTAAGGTCAGATTGAGTTTCGGGTGTTTCATCTTCTCTCTGTTTTCTTCGATTTTCGGGTTATTTCGCGTCGACGCGGATCTTGACGATCGCCTTCCGGCTCCCGCCGGCCACCCCCTCGGGCCGAATCAACGGTGCATGGGCGTCCTCCGGGAAAAAGATCACGAACTCACCGGCCAAAGCCGTGACCAGGCTCGTTGGCGAGTCGTTGTAAAAGCCGATGTCGCTGGCCGTGTCGAATGCCCCGCGAGGCTCGGTACAAGCCGCCCGCTGCGCCCAGCCGAAAGATTCGCTTCCGGCGATCATCACCTGCAGGTCGATATACCGGTCGTGTGCCTCCAGCACCGCCTCTTCGGCCCGCCGGAGCGTGTGGCTGCCCACCATCACAAAAAGATCCTCGCTCTGAATCGCATATTTCCCGTCCGAATTCGTGTCGGCCAACTCGTCGAGGTGGCTGTCGATGTACTCGAACGCTTGTCGGAACAGGGGATGCAGGGCATAATACCGCTCGGCGCTTCGCCCCAGTGAGTCGTGAATCATAGTATTGTTCTTGTTTTTTTGAAATATTCTTGTGTTTTGGCGGCCGGTTCGCTCGTTGAGTACGGCACCCGAAGGCCGAGCCTGCCGGGCGAGAAAGCCCGTCTTTGAGCCCCTATCGCAAGTACTTGTCGTACCAGTTGACGGTTCGTCCGGTGCTTGTTTTGCCGTTTTTGAGGACCTTGCCGACTTTGAGCTTGATGCCAGCCGAGACCATGCCCGTGAAACCATAGCCCCCTTCGACAAAGAAGCAGAAGTTGCCCTTTCCCATTTCAACCCCTACGGGCGATACCTGCCAACCGAAAATCGCCTTGGCCGACTGGTCCGCGTCGACCGAGACCCACCGGTTGCCTAAGCCGAACCCGATGCCCGCCCGCGTGTAGACCGACAGCCAGTTGTTCCGCACCCAGTTGATCCGCAGGTTCGGCAGCACCGTGAACCAGTCGTCCTTTTGGTCGGTGCGTTGGACGTCGCGGAACGCCTGTCGTCCGTTGTTGTGCGAGTAGACAAACGGTACGTTGAGCTCCAGCCACGGCGTAATCTCGTAGTTGATCCCGAAACTCACCGTCCCGAAACAACCCGTGATGTGGCCTTTTTCGGTCTTGGCATTCGGTGCGTTGTTCTCCATGAACGGAAACCGTTTGTTGGCATACCGGTCGTGAGCGGTCACCGGCGAGTAGCCGTAGCCGAACGTCACCGCAATGCGGCTGCGACGAACCTCCTGCGGCTGGACGTACACTTTTTTTCCGGTCGAATCCGTCACACGCGGAGTGAAAGGGGTGATCGTGCGTCCGTTCCGGGCCCATGCGGATCCGCCGCATACGAGCATGGAGCAGGCCAGCAGCCAGAGCGTTTTTTTGAGTTTCATAACTATCTCGGAGTTCGTTAACGATGTTTTTTCTTGGTCCCCCCCGACACCCAAATTTAATAGTAAATTTGAAATTTCATACGATTTTTCGTAACCTTGTCCATAGAATTGTCCGTTTATCGCATGACCAAAAGATTGTTTTTCGCTCTGTTTTTGTTGTCCGTCGCCGGGGGATCCGTCGCGGCGCAAGAGGCTTCGGTGCTGACCCTGCAGCAGTGTCGCGAGGCGGCGGTGAGCCGTTCGCCGCTCACCGAACGCCAGGGGCTGGCGGCCGAAAAACGCCAGGCCAGGGATCGTGTCACGGGGGCCGGATGGATCCCTCAGATCGACATCAACGCACAGGCCAGTTACCAGAATGAAACGGTGCGTTTTCCGGGCGATCTGCCGATTCCCATCTCCCTCGACCTGCCCAAAGACCAGTACAAAGCCACGGTCGACCTCAATCAGGTGATTTACGACGGCGGGAGTATGCGCAAAACCCGGCAAATCAATGCCGCGACGGAGGAAGTGGAGACGGCGTCGCTCGCCGTGCAGCTCGACCGGCTTCGGGATCGGGTGAATGATACGTACGTGCGAATCCTGCTGACCGACCGCCAGTTGAAGGTCAACGGGCTGATGCAGCAGACACTCGCCTCGGATATCAAGAGCGTCGAGACACAGATGGCCAATGGAACGGCTACCGGAGCGGCTCAGGCGGCACTGACGGCACGGTTATTGGAGTTGCGCCAGCAGGAGGCGGAGTTGCGGGGGACGAAAACGGCATTGGGCGAGGCGCTGAGCGTGCTGACGGGGCTGACGGTGACGGACGGCACGGCTTTGCAGGTGCCGAAGGTTCCGGTCGGTCTGCCGGAGGCGGCAGCGACCGGAGAGGACGTGGCCGGCGGGCGGACCGAGTTGCAACTCTACGAACGGCAGCAGGAACAGCTCGAAATACAGGACAAACTCTTGAACAGCAAGGCGATTCCGAAGATCTCGCTCTTCGCCAGCGGAGGGTACGGCCGGCCGGGATACAACTTTTTGGATCGTGATTTTGCGTTGATGGCGATCGGCGGGGTGCGTCTCAACGTGCCGTTGACGGGCTGGGAGACCGCACGGCGCGAAAAACAGGCCAACCGCATTGCGAGTCGTGACATCGACGAACAACGCCGAGACTTCGAACGGAACGTCTCCATCGAGGTGGCCCAGTACCGCACCGAGATCGAACGCCTGCGGCAGGTCACGGCCTTGGATGCACAGATCGTAGCGGCACGCACGGCGGTGCGCGAACGCTCCTTGGCTCAGTTCAAAGGCGGGATCATCACCCACTCGGACTACCTCACGGAGTTCAACAACGAGGTCGCGGCACGCATCAACGCCGAAACCAATGCGCTCCGATTGGTCCAAGCCTGGCTCGGCTATGAGGCCGCTCGAGGCATTTACAAATAGATAATAACCCGGCTTTTCTCTTAATCCGTTCTTTAAGTTACTGGCTGGAACCGTTCTTTTTCTGAAGAAAAAGAACCAAAAAGACTTTCGAGCGCATCCCAGCGGGATGCTTTGGCCGTGTCAGCCTGTGTTTGGGTGGGACTTTCCGGCGTGGCGCGCTGAAGCAGTAATTACCTTACGCGCCCGCCGAGAAAGCCCCACCCACAACCTGAGG
>CAJTNK010000112.1 GCA_910577885.1 uncultured Rikenella sp. | reverse complement strand
GCGATTCAACTATTTTGCTAATCGCAAAATAGAATGAATCGCCAAGGCGCGCGGTCAATGACCGTTGGGCGGAGCAGGGGGTGCTCAAGGTGATTTTCACGAAGAGCGAGTTGCCGCCCGCTGGTTTTGCTGAGCAAGCTCCAGTTTTCGGGGGCTTCCGCAAGCATGGGTCCGCCATGGGGAGATTTTGGCCGAGCTTGGGGCAGAGTAAGTTGCGATTCGTAGAATCGCCGGCCTTAGCGCCCAGGCGCGGAGCGCCTCGGGGGGTGGGCACAAGGCCGAATTTTGTCTGTCAGGCCTTGTTCCAATTTCTCCACCGGATGGCCAGTAAAACACCCTCTGGGTGTTCCTGGAGGTCCCGCAACGCGCCCACTGGGCGTTTTACTGGCCATTCGGGCGAGAAAGCTGTAGTTGAAGTGCAAGTAGCAAGCATTGCCACTCCCCGTCGGAATCGTCGACGACCAGATGTACCCGTAGTCACCGACGTCATATAACGCAGCTCCGGTTCGCCATCCGCTGTCGCGGAAGCCCGGGGGTCTCGCTCGGCACTCGAAGATTGGGCTTTTCTTTGCAAAGTCCCGCTGGCGGCGGCCCGCAAAGGAGAGCTCTTACGCTTCGGTGCGTGGGTAGAACTTGTTGTTTTGCGGAGTAGTTTCTCGGCCGCCCGCCTCGAAGAGGCGGCTGTTCGAGGAGAAAGGAGGGCGAGCTTGTCGCGATGCTTCGCATCGCCGGCCCTGTCGGTGCCGCTGGGCACTCCAACCGGGGTTTTGCATAGCCTCAAGGGGGTGGGCGACGGGCCGAACTTTCTCTGAGGAAGGTTTGTAGTCGGGCGGTAAGTAGAGACCTTGCGGCTCGTAAGGGGTTATGCCTTGCGGGCGTGATTGGCGTCGAAATGGGGCGGATTGAAAAATATCTTACTATATTTGAGCATCGAAAAAACGAAAACAATCGACACACATGATACAACTGTTTCGTAACGACAACACCATTTTCGCGGTGCAGACCGCAGCCGAAGAACGGCTCGACCGGCAGGCGATCGACAAACTGTGCTGGCTTTTCGGGGGAGCCGAGTGGCTCGATGTTTCGTCGGTGAGCGGCATTTTCGTCGGGCCTCGGCGGGAGATGATCACCCCGTGGAGTACCAATGCGGTCGAGATTACACAGAATATGGGGATCCGGGGGATCGTGCGGATCGAGGAGTTCCGGATGGTGGACAGCGAGGCGGCGCCGTACGACAAGATGTTGTACCGGATGTATCGTACGATTGACGGCGATGTCTTTACGATTGACAAACAACCCGAACCGATTGTCTATATCGAAGACATCGAGGCGTATAATAAGGAACAGGGGTTGGCTTTGAATCCGGACGAGATCCAGTACTTGAAAGATCTGGCGGCGCGGATCGGCCGGCCGTTGACCGATAGCGAAGTGTTCGGTTTTTCGCAGGTCAATTCGGAGCACTGCCGGCATAAGATCTTCAACGGGCAGTTCGTGATCGACGGGGAAGAGAAGCCGGAAACGCTCTTCAAACTCATCAAAAAGACCACGACGACCAATCCGGGGCGGGTGGTTTCTGCTTATAAGGATAACTGTGCTTTTCTTCAGGGATCGGTGGTCGAACAGTTTGCGCCGGCTTCGCACGAGGGGCCGGACTATTTCCAGACCGAGGATTTCGAGAGCGTGATATCGATCAAGGCCGAGACCCATAATTTTCCGACCACGGTGGAACCGTTCAACGGGGCTGCGACGGGGACGGGAGGTGAGATTCGCGACCGGATTGCCGGGGGAAAGGGGGCTTTTCCGATGGCCGGGACGGCTTGTTATATGACCGCTTACCCGCGGCTGGGGGACGATCCGCAGGGGCGGGGTTGGGAACGAGGGATTCCTGCGCGGCCGTGGCTCTACCAAACGCCGGAGGATATCCTTATCAAGGCTTCCAACGGAGCGTCGGACTTCGGGAACAAGTTCGGGCAGCCGTTGATTACCGGGTCGGTCTATACCTTTGAACACCAGGAGAATGGGAAGACCTATGGGTTCGACAAGGTGATTATGCTGGCCGGGGGGATCGGGTATGGGAAGAAGGTGGATTCGCTCAAGGACGAGCCGACGACGGGCGATAAAGTGGTGCTGTTGGGGGGGGATAATTATCGGATCGGGATGGGCGGCGGTGCCGTTTCGAGCGTGGCGACGGGCGAGTATACCAATGCCATCGAGTTGAATGCCATCCAGCGGTCGAATCCGGAGATGCAGCGGCGGGCGTACAATGCGATCCGGGCTTTGAGCGAGGAGCATGACAATCCGATTATTTCGATTCATGACCACGGGGCGGGGGGGCATTTGAACTGTCTGTCGGAGCTGGTTGAGGCGACGGGGGGGCGGATCGATATGGACCGGCTGCCGGTGGGGGACCCGACGTTGTCGGACAAGGAGATCGTCGGTAACGAATCGCAGGAGCGGATGGGGCTGGTGATGGACGAGAAACACATAGCCAAACTCCAAGCGATTGCCGATCGCGAGCGGTCGCCGATGTACGTGATCGGGGAGACGACCGGGGATATGCAGTTCACGTTCGTGGACAACCGGACGGGCGAACGGCCGATCGACTTGCAGCTCAGTGCGATGTTCGGCGAGGCGCCGCGGACGGTGATGACCGACCGGACGGTGGTCGAGGCTTATCGGGCGCCGGAGTACGATGTGGCGAAGATCGGGGATTACCTGACCGATGTGTTGCAGCTGGAAGGGGTGGCTTGCAAGGATTGGCTCACGAATAAGGTGGACCGTTCGGTGACGGGGCGTGTGGCGATGCAGCAGACGGCCGGGACGCTTCAGCTGCCGCTCAACGACTGTGCGGTGATTGCGCTCGACTACCAGGGGCGGCAGGGGATTGCGACGGCTTTGGGGCATGCGCCGGCGGCGGCGATGGCCGATCCGGCTAAGGGCTCCGTACTGGCTATTGCAGAGGCTTTGACCAATATCGTCTTCGCGCCGCTGCGGGGCGGGCTGGAGGCGGTGTCGCTCAGTGCCAACTGGATGTGGCCGTGCAAGAACGAGGGAGAGGATGCACGGCTCTATCGGGCGGTGGAGGCGGCCAGTGATTTTGCGCTGGCACTGAAGATCAATATTCCGACCGGGAAGGACTCGCTGTCGATGACTCAGAAGTATCCGGACGGACAGGCGGTGATGGCGCCCGGGACGGTGATTATCACTTCGGCGGGCGAGGTTTCGGATGTCAAGAAGTGTGTGCGGGCGGCGGTGGACGAGGAGTATGCGGATCGGAGCGCGCTGGTGTATGTGGATATGACGGGTGGCGAGGATTTCTTGCTGGGGGGGAGTGCCTTGGCGCAGGTGGTGGGGGCTGTGGGGTCGTCGGCGGATGTGCCGACGGTCAGGGATGCGGAGTACTTCGTACGTGCGTTCAACGGTGTGCAGGAGCTGATCGGACGGGGAGATGTGCTGGCGGGGCATGACGTGTCGGGCGGCGGGCTGATTACGACTTTGCTCGAAATGGTCTTCGGCGGGAATCGGGCGGGGCTCTCGGTGGATTTGAACCCGCTGCGGAACGATGACCTCGTGAAGCTGTTGTTCAGCGAGAAACCGGCCGTGGTGTTGCAGGTGGCGACGGAGCGGGTGGAGGCGGTGTTGGCGTCGCTCGACCGGATGGGGGTAGCCGGACAGCGGATTGCGGAGGTGATCGGCGAGCGGAAGTTCGCGTTGCGGCACGGGTGTTGCGAACGGCTCCAGCTGGATATCGACCGGATGCGGGATGTTTGGTACCGGACGTCGTACCTCTTGGATCGGAACCAGAGTACGCCGCAGTTGGCGCTGGAGAGGTACGAGAATTATAAGAAACAGCCGCTGTACTACGATTTTCCGGCTCACTTCACGGGCAAGTTGTCGCAGTATGGCATTGATCCGCGGCGCAAAACGAAAACGGGGATTCGTGCGGCGATTATTCGGGAGAAGGGGTGTCAGTGCGACCGTGAGACGGCTTGGATGATGCACCTGGCGGGGTTCGACGTGCGGGATGTGCACATGACGGACTTGATCTCGGGGCGCGAGACGTTGGAGGATGTGAACCTGATCGCTTTTGTGGGGGGGTTCTCCAATTCGGATGTGTTGGGTTCTGCCAAAGGGTGGGCCGGTGCTTTCCTCTTCAACCCGAAGGCGAAGGAGGCGTTGGAACGGTTCTACGCCCGGCCGGATACGCTCTCGATCGGGATTTGCAACGGCTGTCAGTTGATGGTGGAGTTGGGGTTGATCGCGCCCAAGGGCGACGAGGAGCGGCCGAGGATGTTGCATAACGACTCGCACAAGTTCGAGTCACGGTTCTTGGGGGTTACGGTACAGCCTTCGCCGAGCGTGATGTTGCGTTCGCTCGAAAATTCGAGCTTGGGGGTTTGGGTGGCCCATGGGGAGGGTAAGTTCCACTTGCCGTACTCGGAGAACCATTACCACATTCCGATGAAATACCAGTATGCGGAGTATCCGGGGAATCCGAACGGCAGCGATTACAATGCGGCTGCGATCTGTTCGGCGGACGGTCGGCATTTGGCGATGATGCCGCACTTGGAGCGGGCTGTTCGGCCGTGGAACTGGGGCTATTATCCGAGCGGCGAGTCGCGGTCGCAGGATGAGGTGACACCGTGGATCGAGGCTTTTGTCAATGCCCGCGAGTGGATCAAGGAACATACGAGGTAGGGGCGGGCTTTTCTTCACTGGATGGCCCCTGCGATGCGCTGGATTTTTGGGCTTTCTCACCCGTCAGGCCAGTAAAACGCCCTGTGGGCGCGGTTTTCAGTTGCGGGGCCTTCAGGAATAGGGAGAAGACGTCGGAAAGGTGCGGAAAAAGCAAGTACGACCCCTCGCAAAAACCATAAAAATAACACGGGATGAATATCGAAGAGGTTCGCGAGTACTGTCTCGCACATACGGCGGCCAGTGAGGCGTTCCCGTTCGACCAGGATACGATGGTCTTCCGGGTCGGCGATACGGAGGCGTATGGGGCCGGGAAAATCTTTGCGCTTTGTTCGCTGGAAAGGCCGGATTACGTGTTGTTGAAGTGCGATCCGGAGCGGGCGGTGGAACTCAGAGACCGCTATCCGGAGGAGATAGAACCCGGTTGGCACATGAATAAACGCCATTGGAACGGCGTTTTTCTGACCGGGCCACACTTGACCGATGCGCAGGTGCGGGAGATGATCGACCATTCGTATGAGTTGGTGGGCGGTTCGTTGCCGCGGCGGGTGCGGGAGGCGGCGGGGGTCTGAGGAGCGCGCAAAAGAAGAAATCCCGGGTCTGATCGAATTCAGGCCCGGGATTGTTTGTATTCGAATGGGTGGGGTGGGAAGGCCTACCACACCACCGGATCGGTCAGAATAGTCCCGTCCGCGGCGTCTTCGGCGGTGAAGGTTCCGCTGCGGTACTGGACGCAGAGCATCACGAGCGGTTGGGATCCGTTGTTGCGGACGCTCCGCCGGCCGGCCGGGGCGACCCGAACGACGCTCCCTTCGGTGATCGGAAACACCTGGCCGTCGACCTGAAACTCGCCCGAGCCGCTCAGGAAGAAGTACAGTTCCTCGTGTGTCGAGTGGGTGTGGAGGAAGCCCGTTTCGCTGCCCGGTTGGAACGTTTGGAACGAAAATTCGCCGCCCGTTGCGCCCACGGCCGCGCCGCCGAACACCTTGCCCGGAATCCGGAGCTCCGGACCCGCCTCCAGGACGTAGGAACCCAGGTCGTTCAGCCGACCGACCTGGATGGCGGTGAAGTGCGGACCGTGGCTCTGCTTTTCAATCTGTTTCATGATTCGTCGTTTTTTGAGGTTTACGGGGGCAAATGTAAAGCGTGAAAGGCTTGTTGTCAAGAAGTTACATTTTTCTCCGGTAGTAACCTTTTACTCGCTTTCGGTGAGTGTCAACCGGTTGGGCGAACGAAAAAATTGATCTTTTATTTGCACTCCTGTTATTGGCTACTTTACCTTCGCTTTACTCGTGCTACCTCGGTATAATATGCAATCTGCGCTTAGCGACGGGAGGGTACTGTCCCTTTCTTGAAAGAAAGGGACCCAAAGAACTTT
>CAJTNK010000111.1 GCA_910577885.1 uncultured Rikenella sp. | reverse complement strand
TGCGCTCAGGCCGCGCGGGCCGCCCTTACGCCGGGCGGGCGGTGCCTCCCGGCACCCGGTATGGGCCATCCGGACAAGAAAACGCCCCAAACGAAAAACCCACAAAACCGGCGGAGAAACCCGCAAACCCACCCCCGGCGACACAAAAACGACGCCCTGCGAAGCATACCGTCCTGCCTCGGGCAGATACCGGCAATGCACGCAGAGCGCCGCACCCCAATGAAGTTATTCGATAGATTATTAGATAGGTTCTTGGTTAGGTATGTAGCCTATGGAGAGTCAAATATTGTGCCAAGTCCGCAAACCGACGAACATCGCGACACGGAATTCGGTATCTTTGCACACGGGGATTGAACGACAAACGATTTTTAGCAACGATCATGATTACGTTTCTGACCTGCCTGGGGCTCCTGATCGCCTCTTATTTCACCTACGCCCGGTACCTGGAACGACAGTTCGGCGCCGATCCGAAGGCCGCCGTGCCGTCGGAGACCCTGCGCGACGGCGTCGATTACCTGCCGCTGCCCGCCTGGAAGGCCTTCCTGATCCAACTCCTCAACATCGCCGGACTCGGACCCATCTTCGGCGCCATTCTGGGCGCCGTGTTCGGACCGGTGGCCTTTCTGTGGATCACCTTCGGGTCGATCTTCATCGGCGCCGTACAGGACTATGCCAGCGGCATGATCTCGCTCAAGGAGGGCGGAGTGAGTTTCCCGGAGATCGTCGGAAAATACATGGGACAGAGTGTGCGGCAGGTGATGCGCGGCTTCACGCTCTTTTTGATGATCCTCGTGGGAGCCGTCTTCATGGTCGGACCCGCCGGGATTCTGGAGGGATTCACCGGACTCTCCCAATCCGTCTGGGTGTGGATCATCCTGGCCTACTACCTGCTCGCCACCCTCCTGCCCATCGACAAGATCATCGGCCGCTTTTACCCGATCTTCGGCATCGCACTGTTCGCCATGGCCTTAGGAATACTGGGCGTGCTGCTTTTCGGGCCGTACGAGGTGCCGAACCTCTCGACCGCCTCGTTCGACAACTTCGGGGCCAATCCGCGCGGCGTGCCGATCATCCCGACCCTCTTCATCACCATCGCCTGCGGGGCGGTGTCGGGATTCCACGCCACCCAGTCACCCATGATGGCGCGGTGCGTGACCAACGAACGACAGGGAAAACCCGTTTTCTTCGGCGCCATGATCTCGGAAGGGGTCATCGCCCTGATTTGGGCAGCGATCGGCATGGCCTTCTGGGGAGGCACCGAAGGCCTCAGCAAAGCACTCGCCGACTTCGGCGACAATGCGGCCGGGGCCGTGGACCTCATCACCCATACGACCCTCGGACGGGTCGGAGCCGCACTGGCATTGCTGGGCGTGGTGGTCGCGCCGATCACCAGCGGAGACACCGCATTCCGGTGTGCGCGGCTCATCGCGGCCGACTTCCTGCACGTCGAACAAAAACAACTCTTGAAGCGACTCTACATCTCGGTGCCGATCTTTCTGGTCGGCGTGACCATCTCGCTGCTGCCGTTCGGCGTGATCTGGAAATACTTCGCCTGGGCCAACCAGGTGTTGGCAGCCATCTGCCTGTGGACCGTCGCCGTCTACCTGGCCGTGCAGCGACGGCAGTGGATGCTGGCTTTTCTGCCCGCCACGTTCATGACCTTCATCGTCTCGTTCTACATCCTCATCGCACCCGAAGGGCTACAGATCCCGTATTACACCGGGCTGACCATCGGGTCGATCGTGACGGCGGGCATCACCGGCGCTATGGCGTGGTACGTACGCCTGGCCTGGCAACGGCGGATCGCCGCGGCGGACGGATTCAACAACCGCCTATAACCCCAGCAGGAACGCCACCGTATCCACCCCGTCCGCATAGTCCGTCCAACCGGGCCGCTGGGTTCGTCCCAGCGGCACCCGACGCGGGAAACTCGCCGGGACAGCACCGGCCGCACATTGCAGCCGCGGCTCGTGCAGCGCCAGCCACGCCGCCACCTGCTCCGGCGAGTCGTACTCCGACCACAGCACCTCGGCAATCTTCGGAGCCTCCGGCGCCGTCTCCAAGGGGACCTGTCGCAGGACGAAAAAACCACCGTCCGCCCACGCTCCGCCCCCCATCGCCGCCATCGCCCGAGCATACCGACCGCACTCCGCAAACTTCCGCGGCAGCTCCGCCGGATCGAACGGCAGCGCTTCGGCCAACCGCCCGGCCAACTCCCTCACATCGTACCCCCGCGGCACAAAAAGCCGAACCACGCTCCGACAACCCAAACCCCAATAGAGAAACATATCCTCGGCCAATCCCTTGAGAGCCTCTCGAGGTTCCGACCCGTCGAGCACAGCCACGCTCTGACGGCTCCCGCGCAACAACGCAGGAAGCCCCCCGAACGCCTCCTCGAAGTATCGGCGAGCCGCATCTCCCCCCGTGGCGATCACGCCTCTCAACCCCTCGGGCCGCAACTCACGAACCACCTCGACGGCCGCTCCCGCCTCCCGCAGCACCCCCGCCACATACTCCATCAACACACGGTCTTTCGACGAAGGCTTCACCACAGCCTCATGCCCGACAGCCACCACGGCCGCCAAATCAGCCACCCCCACCAACGGCAGGTTTCCGGCCATCACCACCCCTACCCTCCCGGGAGTCCACCCCGCGGGCTTTTCGTAACCCGCCAACCAACGCTCCAACCGCTCCCGCTCCAACATCTCACGCCTCAGAACCTCCGCCGCTCCCGCCACCTGTCCCGCACCGAACCACTCGTTCTCAACCCCTGCCGCCCTCACGACACCCCGCCAAACATCCCCCTCCAACCGCCTACCCAACTCCATCAATACGTCCAATTGCCAATTTCCCATCTTTTTTCCTTACTTTTAGCTGTTCTTTCTTCTCTTCTGACTGTTCTTTGGCTACGTGCTGGGACTGCCGCTTTTTGGAAAAAGCGGCACCAAAAACTTTTGAGATAGCATACGCTTTGTATGAGGCATCCGCAAGCTAATGCTCTGGCCCACTTTGTTGGGGTGGGCTTTTTTAGCGGGCGCGTGGTGCGATTCAAAACCTTATCGCGCCCGTTAAAAAAGTCCCACCCCAAAAGAAAGGACCCAAGGCTCTTGACTACGGCAGCCCATGGAATGCGACAGCATTCCCGAAAGTTTTTTTGGTTCTTTTTGTTCACAAAAAGAACAGTACCCTCCCGGCGCTAATGAAGAGCCAAAGAGAAGAACGGACGGATAAAAATAGAGAAAAGGGATGAAATATTTAGCATTGATACCGGCCCGGTACGGGTCGAGTCGTTTTCCCGGGAAGCCCTTGGCGGATATCCACGGGAAGAGCATGATTCAACGGGTTTATGAGCGGAGCCGGCGTGTTTTCGGGGAGTCGTGTTGCGTGGCGACCGACGATGAGCGGATTGCGCAGGTCGTGCGCGGGTTCGGGGGAGCGGTCGTGATGACCTCCTCGGCCCACCGGTCCGGCACCGACCGGTGTGCCGAAGCGCTCGACACCATCGAGCGCGAGAGCGGCCAGCGGTTCGACGTCGTGGTGAACATCCAGGGCGACGAGCCGTTCATCGCCCCGCGGCAGTTGGAGCAGGTCCGGGCCTGTTTCGCCGACCCGGAGACGCAGATCGCCACGCTCGTGAAACCGTTCGGCAAGGGAGAGGACATTTTCAACGAGAACTCGCCGAAAGTCGTGCTTTCGGCTCGGAGCGAAGCGTTGTACTTCAGCCGCAGCGTCGTTCCGTTCCTGCGCGGCGTGGCGAGCGAAGAGTGGCAGGCACGGCACACCTATTACAAACACATCGGCCTGTATGCTTACCGGAGCGAGGTGTTGCGGGCCGTGACCCGGTTACCGCAGTCGCCGCTCGAAGTGGCCGAGTCGCTCGAACAGCTGCGGTGGCTCGAAAACGGATACCGGATCCGGGTGGCCGTTACGGACCTCGAAAGCCACGCCATCGACACGCCGGAGGATCTGGAACGCGTGCTGAGCCTCTTTCCGGACGAAAGAGCCTAAAGATCCCGGCCCGGAAACCCGCGCACAGGGATTTTTTCGGCCCCGGATTTGCACTTTTGCGAAAAGTGACTAACTTTGGAGCGTTGTTTTCCACCGCCACTCACGTGCGGTATTCGACAGAAAACACACCATCCGAACACTTTACGGGCCCTCACACTCTCTCTGACGCACACGGCGGGGTGTTGTCCGGGGATCGTACCACCTACATACGTAGTTTTTTATCACCGAATGCAAGACAAAGAGACACTGGAACGCCTGCCGTTGAGCGAGTTGCGTTCCCTGGCCGAAGCCGCCGGCGTGGTAAGCGGCAGCCGGTATGTGAAAAAGCAGGAGCTGATCGATCGGCTGTTGGAGTCACCGGACGACGACACCCGCCGCGATCCGCAACAGACCGGCAACGGACGGCGCAGACGCAGACGGATGCCGGGCGGCGATGGCTCCTCGGCGACGACGCAACAAATGCCCCAACCCCCTCAAACCGGAGGGGGACAACAGGGGAGCTTGCCATTCGCCACGGCGCGGCCGGAGGCGGTGGGCAGCTCGTTCGACGAGCCGGCGGCACACAACGCTTCGACCGGCTCTTCGACCTTCCAAGCCACCTACAACGCCAGTCCGGAGAAAAACACCGAACGGTATCAGAACGGCGAAGGACGGCACGGCAACGGTCGAGGTCGGAACGGCGGCGGTCGGCCGGGGGCGAACCACCCGTCGCAGTCGGCGGCGGGACAGTCGCAACCGTCTCAGCTGCAATCACAACAGCCGCAACCCCGGAAAATCGACCACCAAAACGACTTCCTGGGGACCATCAACTGCGAAGGAGCGCTGGAGGTGATGCCGGACGGGTATGGGTTCTTGCGGTCGGCGGACTACAACTACCTCAACTCGCCGGACGACGTCTACGTCTCTCCGGCGCAGATCAAAAGCTACGGCCTCAAACAGGGCGATACGGTCAAGGGGATCATCAAACCACCGAGGGAGGGCGAAAAATACTTCCCGCTGGTCAAAGTGGTCGAAGTCAACGGATTGCAACCGGAGATGGTACGTGACCGGATTCAGTTCGAATTCCTCACACCGCTCTTTCCGGAGACCAAATTCAACATCACTTCCGAGGGACATAACAACCTCTCGACCCGGGTGGTGGACCTCTTCGCACCGATCGGCAAGGGGCAGCGCGCCTTGATCGTGGCTCAGCCGAAGACCGGGAAAACGGTGCTGCTCAAGGCGATTGCCAACGCCGTGGCGGACAACCATCCGGAGGCGTACATCATCATGCTGCTGATCGACGAACGGCCGGAGGAGGTGACCGACATGGCCCGGAGCGTCAAGGCGGAGGTGATCGCTTCGACCTTCGACGAACAGGCGTCACGGCACGTCAAAGTGGCGGAGATGGTGCTCGAGAAAGCGAAACGGATGGTCGAATGCGGACACGACGTCGTGATTTTCCTCGACTCCATTACCCGGTTGGCGCGGGCTTACAACACCGTACAACCGGCTTCGGGCAAGGTGCTCTCGGGCGGGGTGGATGCCAATGCGCTCCACAAACCGAAACGATTCTTCGGAGCGGCCCGGAACACCGAGGAGCGAGGGTCGCTGACCATCATTGCCACGGCCTTGATCGACACCGGTTCGAAGATGGACGAAGTCATTTTCGAAGAGTTCAAAGGGACGGGAAATATGGAACTCCAGCTCGACCGCAAGTTGTCCAACAAACGGATCTACCCGGCGGTGGATATCACCGCTTCGTCGACCCGGCGCGACGACCTGTTGATGGACCGCGACACGTTGCAAAAGATCTGGATCCTCCGCAGACACCTGACCGACATGAACTCGGTCGAAGCCATGGAGCTGGTCAAGAAGCAGATGGAGGGGACGGTCTCGAACGAAGAGTTTTTGGCGACGATGAACAAATAAGTTCTTCTTTCGTCGGAGGTCTCTTTGGGCGGCGAGTTTTTTGTTTTGCCGCAGGTTTTTGGAAAAGCCTGCGGCATTTTTTATTCCTTAGGCCCCTCCAACCCCGAGGTGCCGTTGGGCACTCCAACCGAGCCTGACAGAGAAAGTTCGGCCTTGCGCCCACCCCCCGAGGCGCGTTGCGCCTGGGCGCACAGGCCGCGCGACTCTGCGAGTCGCGAAAAGCTCAGCCCGAGACTCGGCCCCTTTCTCCGCCCACTGCCGCCTCGAAAAGGCGGGCAGCCGACGCCACCCCCGG
>CAJTNK010000110.1 GCA_910577885.1 uncultured Rikenella sp. | reverse complement strand
CCCGCTTTTTTGCCCGCAGGCCCGGTTCGAGATTAGGCGGAGAGAACCCCAGTAAAACACCCTCTGGGTGTTCCTGGAGGCAACGCAACGGAAAACCGTGCCCACGGTTGCTGTTGCTCTGCGGACCGACCCCATAGAAGCCGAAGTCCAAGAAGCAGGCATGGGCACTCGTAATCGACGACCCCCAACTGTAGCCTCCGTGGCCGACATACCACAACGTACCGGAACCGTACGTGCGGTGGCCCGGGGCCGGGCGGTGCCTCCCGGCACCCGGTATGGGCCATTAGGCGGAGAAAAACACTCCGGTGTGCGCTACGCCGACAAAAAAGCCGCCGGACAAAAGCGGCAGAACAAAAAAGGAGCCTCTCTTTCGGTCGAAAGAGAGACTCCTGAAAAAATCTTCCCGCCTCCGCCGCTCTCGGGCAAGAGAAGGGCCGAAACGAGAAAAACGCCTTACATGTTCATCCCGCCGCAGCAGTGTACCACCTGCCCCGAAACGTATCCGGCCAAATCCGATGCCAGAAAGAGGCATACATTGGCCACATCGTCCGGCGTACCGCCCCGTTTGAGCGGAATTTTCGATTCCCAGTCCTTGCGCACGTCTTCCGGCAGCGCCCCCGTCATATCGGTAATGATGAAGCCCGGTGCAATGGCATTGCAACGGATCCCCCGCGAGCCCAGCTCCTTGGCCGTCGACTTGGTCAGACCGATCATCCCCGCCTTCGACGCCGAGTAGTTGGCCTGACCCGCATTCCCGCTCACGCCCACCACCGAGCTCATGTTCACGATCGACCCCGACCGCTGTTTCATCATGAACGGAATTACCGCCTTGGTCAGGTTGAAGGCCGATTTGAGGTTCACGTTGATGACCATATCCCACTGCTGTTCGGTCATCCGCATCAGCAGGCCGTCGCGCGTGATACCGGCGTTGTTGACCAGAATGTCGACCCGGCCGAAATCCTTGACCACCTGTGCGATGGTCGCTTCAGCCTGTGCAAAATCCGCCGCGTTCGAAGCATACCCCTTGGCCCGAACCCCCAGAGCGGCGATCTCTTTTTCCGTATTCCGGAAGTTGTCGTCCTCGTTCAGGTCGGTGAAAGCGATGTCGGCGCCCTGCTGGGCGAAACGAATGGCGATCGCTTTGCCGATCCCGCGCGCTGCCCCTGTGATGACAGCGACTTTTCCTTCGAGAAGTTTCATGTTGAGATTTGGTTGTGTGTGATTTGTTCTGTGAGCAAAGATAATATTTTTTCCCCGATCCGAGGGATTCGGGGGTGGTCGGGTCTGAAAATTTGTCTACCTTTACGCGGAGTTCGGAGCCGCGCGCGGGGGCGGAGAACGGACGGAACATAAACAACAAGTACATACAAACACTAAACACACAGACAGAGCATGAACCGCGACACAGCCATTTTCGACCTTATCGGGCAGGAACGGGCCCGGCAGACGCACGGTATCGAACTGATCGCTTCGGAGAACTACGTCAGCGACCAGGTGATGGAAGCCATGGGATCGATCCTCACGAACAAGTATGCCGAAGGGTATCCGAATGCGCGGTACTACGGCGGGTGCGAGGTGGTCGACCGGGTGGAGCAGCTGGCCATCGACCGCGTTTGTCAGCTGTACGGGGCGGAGTATGCCAACGTGCAGCCTCATTCGGGGGCGCAGGCCAATATGGCGGTTTTTCTGGCGGTGATGCGGCCGGGGGATACGTTCATGGGGCTGGACTTGGCGCATGGGGGGCATTTGACCCACGGGTCGCCGGTCAATTTCTCGGGGATTCTCTACCGGCCGGTGGGGTATCAGGTCGACCAGGAGACCGGAAGGGTGGATTACGATCGGATGGAGGCCTTGGCCTTGGAGCATCGGCCGCGGATGATCGTCGGCGGGGCATCGGCCTACAGCCGCGAGTGGGACTACAAACGGATGCGCGAGATTGCCGATAAGGTCGGGGCGGTGCTGTGGGTCGACATGGCCCATACGGCGGGGCTGATTGCGGCCGGGCTTTTGGAAAATCCGGTCAAGTATGCCCATATCGTCACCTCCACGACGCACAAGACTTTGCGCGGGCCGCGCGGGGGGATTATCCTCGTCGGGAAGGACTTCGAAAACTGGTGGGGAGTCAAGACCCCCAAGGGCGAGACCAAGAAGATGTCGGCCATGCTCAACTCGGCGGTATTTCCGGGGGTGCAGGGCGGGCCGCTGGAGCATGTCATCGCGGCTAAGGCGGTGGCTTTCGGCGAGGCGCTGTGTCCGGAGTACAAGGACTACCAGGCGCAGGTGGTCCGCAACGCGCGGGCGATGGCCCAGGCGTTTGTGGAACGGGGGTATAAGATCGCTTCGGGCGGGACGGACAACCACCTGATGTTGATCGACCTGCGGTCGAAGTTTCCGGAACTGACCGGGAAGCTGGCCGAGCGGGCGTTGGTGGCGGCCGATATTACGACCAATAAGAACATGGTGCCGTTCGACAGCCGTTCGCCGTTCCTCACCTCGGGGATCCGGGTCGGGACGCCGGCCGTGACCACGCGCGGACTCAAGGAGGAACACATGCCGAAGATCGTCGAACTGATCGACCGGGTGCTCAGCGCGCCGGAGGATCGGCAGGTGATCGAGGCGGTGCGGACGGAGGTCAATGCCTTGATGGCGGGTTTCCCGCTGTTTGCGTGGTAGGACTTGTTGGCCGGGAGGGCTGTGCGTGTGCGGGGCGCTGCTTCCCGGGGGCGGAAACTGAAACTAACCTGAAAAAATCGATAAACTCAAAACAGACATGAAAAAACGAACGATAGCGGTGGTGATGAGCGGTCTGGCGGCGGCTTTGTGCGTCGCGTGCGGCGGCGGGGCGGAGTCGAGCCAAAACAGGGTGCCGAGGACGCTGGGTATCAACTCGGTGATTCCGGTGCCGGTGTCGGCGCGGCAGGACGGTACGGCGGAGGCGGCTTTGGTGGTGGACGGCGAGACGGTGATCGTGTGCGGGGATACGGCTTTGGCGAAGACGGCCGAGTACTTGGCGCAGAAATTGCGGACCGCGACGGGATACGACCTGAAAATCACAGGCCCGGAGGCGGCGACTGTGGCAGGGGCGAAGAACTATATCCGGCTGGACGTGAACGACACCGTGGCGGGGGGACATGTCGAGGGGTATCGGCTGGTCGCTTCGGCGGCGGAACAGGCGGGGCAGGGCTGCGTGACCATCGAAGCGGCGGCTCCGGCCGGGGCGTTCTACGGGGTGCAGACCTTGTTGCAGCTCTTGCCGCCGGAGGTCGAAAGCCCGAAGCGGATCCGGGGGATCGAGTGGAGTGTGCCGGCGGGGGTGATCGAGGACTACCCGCGGTTCAAGTACCGGGGGGTGCACTTCGATCCGGCCCGGCACTTTGCCGGCGTGGAGTTTATCAAAAAACAGCTCGACGTGCTGGCCATGTTCAAGATCAACCGTTTCCACTGGCACCTGACCGATGACCAGGGGTGGACGATCGAGATCAGGAAGTATCCGGAGCTGACCGAAAAAGGGGCTGTGCGGACCGAGGGAGACGGGTCGGTGCATCGCGGGTTCTACACCCAGGACGAGATTCGTGACGTGGTGGCTTATGCGGCGGAACGCCATATCGATGTCATTCCGGAGATCGAAATGCCGGGCCATGCGCTGGCGGTGCTGGTCTCGCATCCCGAACTCTCGTGCACCGGCGGGCCGTTCGCCCAGCCGCGGATCATTTGGGGGGTCGAACCGGACGTCTTCTGTCCGGGCAAGGATACCACGTTCGCTTTCCTGGAAGACGTCCTCACCGAGGTGTTCGACCTCTTCCCGAGCGAGTATATTCACATCGGGGGGGATGAGTGTCCGAAGGTGCGGTGGAAGGAGTGTGCGGATTGTCAGGCGAGGATTCGCGCCGAAGGGTTCGACGTGAAGGCCGGGGCGCCGGGGGCCGATGGCAAAAAACACTCGCCCGAGGAGCTGTTGCAGAGCTATACCATCACGCGGATGGAGCGCTTTGCCAATGCGCACGGGCGGAAGATCATCGGTTGGGACGAGATCCTGGAAGGGGGCCTCGCTCCGTCGGCCACGGTGATGAGCTGGCGCGGCGAAGCGGGCGGACTGGCCGCGGCAAGGCAGCACCACGACGTGATTATGACCCCGAACAGCGCGGGGTTCTATCTCGACCACCTGCAGGGGGCGGCCGAAGTGGAACCGGCCGCGATCGGCGGTTATTCGACCGTCGAGAAGGTCTACGCTTACAATCCGGTGCCGGACTCGGCTGCGGCGGATTGGGGACGGTATATTATCGGCGTACAGGGGAACCTCTGGTCGGAATACATCCTCTCGGACGAGCAGCGGGAATATATGTACTATCCGCGGGTGCTGGCCTTGGCCGAGGTCGACTGGTCGCCGGCCGGGCGCAAGGACTGGGACGATTTCCAGCAGCGGCTCGTGGAGGCGCAAATCCGGTTGGACTACCACGACATCACCTACCATATTCCGATGCCGGAGGGGACGTTGGTCGACGTCGTCGAGTTCACGGGCGATTCGGTGGCGGTGCCGTTCCGCAATACGCGCGACTTGCCGATGGTCTACACGCTCGACGGATCGGAACCGACGGCGCAGTCGGCGCGCTATGCGGACACTTTGATGATCGGCGGTTCGGAAGAGGGGGCGGGGGCTACCGTGCGGATTGCCACCCTCTTGCCGCAGGGTAAGTTGAGTCGGGTGCGGACGATCCGGGTCGAAAAACGGACGCCGCGGGCGGCGGTCGAAGCTACTGTGGCGGCGGATTCCGGGATCGTGATGCGGACGGCGCAGGGGCTGTTCGCGACGGACGAGCAGAGGGCCGCGGCGAAGTTCGGCGAGGATACGGTGGTACGCTACTTCATGCGGGGGAGGGTACCGGATACGGGGGTGAGCGAAAATTCGCTCTCGGTCTACGAAGGGATGGTCGAACTGCCGGAAACGGGCGTCTATGGGTTTACGACCGACATGGACGAACTCTGGATCGATGGCGAGTTGCTGGTCCGGAACGGTCAGGAGTGTGCCAGTCGTTTCCAACGCCATAAGACGACTCGGGCTTTGGCGGCGGGGAAACACCGCTTCAAACTGGTCTTCAACAACATGATAAAACACGGGTGGCCGAACGACTGGAACGAGATTACGTTCTACGTGAAGGCACCGAACGGGGATAAGTATGTGAAAGTTTCGCCGTCGCAGCTGACGCACGAGGCGAAGAAGTAGGTTGCGGTAGTTTGTAGGCTATGAGCCCCGGCTATTCCGCGGTCTTTCGGGCCAGCGGAATAGCCGGGGCTTTTTTTGGGGTGGAGCCGGTTTTTCTCATCCGGATGGCCATGCCGGGTGCCGGAAGGCACCGCCCGCCCGGCGCACCCGTTGGGTGTTTTGCTGGGGTTCTCTCTGCCTTAGTAGGCCGCCGCCCGTGCAGGGCAGTTTTAGCTTGTTGCCGAGCCAACTCCAGCTTTCGAGTGCCGAGCGGCACCGCGCGACTGCTGGAGTAGGAAATCGACCAAACAACTGAGAGTTGTTTGATCGATTTCCGCCAGCGCGCGGACAAAGACGGTTTCTCACCCGAATGGCCCATGCGATACGAAGTATCGCTGGCTCACCGCGAGCACGCGGCCCCGCGCGGGAGCGCAGTCCCCTCAAACTCCGCGCGCGACAGCTGGAGTTAGGAAATTAACCAAGCAACGTGAGTTGTTTGGTTAATTTCCGCTAGCGCCCGGACAATGCAAGTGTACAGAGAGAACCCCGCGCGCCGCGCCTAAAGTAGCGAAATTGTTCAAACGCGTTTTTTGCGTTTGAACAGGATTTCGCTGGCGCGCGGACAAAGACGGTTTCTCACCCGAATGGCCCACGCGATACGAAGTATCGCTGGCTCATCGCGAGCACGCGGCCCCGCGCGGGAGCGCAGTCCCCTCCTGTAGCCAACAAGCTCCAGCTTTCGTGTGCCGAGCGGTACCGCGCGCCGCGCCTTAAGAGGGAAAGACTCTGTTTCAACGAAGAGTTGAAACGGAAGAATTTCCCAAGGCGCGCGGACAATGACTGTGGGGACGAGTAGTTTTCCGGGTCAGCCGCACGGCGGTAGTTGTCGAAGCAAGTTCCAGTTTTCGAGTGCCGAGCGGCACCGCGCGCCCCGCCTTAAGAGCGATTCAACTATTTCACTTTTGGCGAAATAGAATGAATCGCCTAGGCGCGCGGTCAGAGACCGTCGGGCGAGGTTCTTTTTCGGAGACGGCCCCGAGCCGGCGGAGCAGCAACGAAGTTGCGCCCTCCGCGGGGGGCGGCGGAGGGGCGC
>CAJTNK010000109.1 GCA_910577885.1 uncultured Rikenella sp. | reverse complement strand
AAAACGGGCAGAGACAACTCCAGCAAAACGCCCTCTGGGCGTGCCGAGCGGCACCCTGACGGGAGAGAAAACACCACCAAAAGCCCGCGCCCTGCGCCCCAAAACCGGTAGAGTCCCCGAAAACTACAGATACGTTGTCACAACCTGCTTGGCAAACCCTCTCTCCAACGTCTGCGCAATCGCTCCGAGCACCTTACGCCGCAGGATCAACGTCTCCGTATCGGCCGCCGCCGTGTTGCTGCGCCGCATCCCCACCACCAGCTCGATCCGGTCCGACGCCAACAACAACTCGCAAATATGATAAGCCGGTCCCCGACCCCGAGGACGCTCGGCATAATGTTCCAAAATGTCGAGCACCTTGCTCAACGTCAACAACCCCTCTGTCACCAAGTCCAACCCCTCGATCTCCCACTCGGGCGGCAACTCCGGATCGGTGGACGTGAGCCGCTGGCGCAACTCACGCCCCCAGTATCCGGCCACCTGCTGCGCCAACAAGTGACCGCAAACGATTTTGCGCCCTTCGAATCCTCGGATTCGATCCGCCAGCCGAGCGATGTCCGCCGTGAGCGACGGCGGACAAGAGCACAGCATCGCCCGCCTCGGTTCGCGCACCTGCACCGCCACACACGTGATATCGTCTTTCGGCCGTGAGCCGTCCAGCTCCACCGCCCGGTCCAATACACGCTGCGCCCACACCCCCGGTGCCATCTCCGGCTCCCGCCGCAATAACCCGCCCAGAAAATCCGCCACCGCCTCCCGCCCCCAACCGAACGGATAACGGTCGCTCCCCAAGCCGCTCTGCGTCACCCCGTCGGTCGTCAGCACCAGCCGGTCGCCGCAACGCATCGTGAAACTGCTCGTGTAAAAAACCTGCCTGCGTCCCGTCTGCGAACCGGCATACGGATGCGCCTCCCGCTCGACCTCCATCGGCATCCCCTCCCGAAAGACAAAAGCCTGCGGATTGTCGTACTCGATCAGCCGCACCCGTTCGCTGCGGTGGTCGATGTCCACCAGCGTAAACGTCGAGTAGCTGATCCGCCGCACGCTGCACACCGGCAGCGTACGCATCACCATCCGGGCGGTCTCCTCGATCGACTGCGGCGCACCGGCCATCCCCTGGAAAATCGAAGCGGTCAGCATCGAAAGCAAGTGAGCCTTGACCCCGTGCCCCATCCCGTCCGAAAGGACCAACACCGTATGCCCCTGAGCCGGGAACTGGCGTTGCAGGAAACTGTCCCCGCACGGCGCCCGGTTCGCGCAAGAGGCCTGTCGACAGGCCGTTTCAACGAACAAACCGGCCCGCTTCATCGCCCTCCCTCCTCCGTCCCGCCCGGCTCCCGAGCGGCTTTCAGCGCACGGATCACCGAACCGATCGTCTTGGCGCTCTCCGACACCTCTTCGCCCAACAGAAAAGCGATCTGCTGAATCATCCGCACGTTCCGGTCGGCCGCCTGTTGCAGCCGCTCAGTCAGTTCGTCCACCGGGATCTCGGCCGCGGCCAACGGCCGCAGCAAAACGATCGTCAACCTCCCCCGCCGGATATGGAAAGCCGAGAAGGTGTAGAGTTCTCCGTTCCAAAGCGTATCGAAACGCTCCGTATCCTCGCCCGCGCCATGGGCCGCCTCGACCAGCACACACAACTCCTCCGGAAGCACCGCCCCCACCGCCACCCCGGCCAAAGCCGGCGCCTCGTCGGCCAGTCGCAGGGTCCGATATCCCCCCTCGCGCAGGAAAGGCTCGTTGGCCACCAGAATCTCGCTCCCCTCCCCCACTGCCACCGCCGGAGCGGGCAGTTTGCGGATCAAGGTATGGAGCGCCGACACACTGTCGTTCTCGCGCTCGCGCAACCGTCGATTCTCCGCCTCCAACCGTTCGATGCGTTCCAAGAGTTCGGCCTCTCTGTCCATCCGCTGTTCCATGAATCGTTCTCCTTTCCCCCGCCTGACTACCGCCCCACCGCGCGGTTCAAAAAGTCGTTCAGCGGCTTCATCAGCTCGTAGAGCCGCAGCGCCTCCGGAATATACCGGTCGCTCGTCACCAGCTCGTCGGGCAACTGTTTCCAGACGTAAAAGTGGTTCAGTTTCAGGTACTCGGCCGCCGGCGAGTCGGCCGAGAAACCCCTCGGCACCCGCTTCAGCACCCGATCCTCGCGACACAGGTCCCCGACATGCTCCCGAAACGAAGGCGCATGGACGATGGCCGAGAACTCCTCCCAATGCTCGTCGATCGCCTGCCGAATCCGGTTCCGCGACCCGGCGTTCTCCTCCGTGATATAGAGCCCGCACGAGACGACCGACATCCCGTCCGGTTCGACGTGCATGTAGTAGCCGGACAACGGACTGTGCCGATCCCCGTCGGCATTCATCACCACGCCGAAATGGGTCTTGTAAGGCCGCTTGTCGGCCGAAAAACGCAGATTCCGGTTGATCCGATAGATCAGCCGCGTCAGGTCCGGCGTCCCGAGCGACGGGTCGAACCGGTTGATCCCCTCGACCAACCGACCGGCATTCGCCAGCACATCCTCCCGAGCCGCCTCGTACCGAGGCCGATTGGCGTGGAACCACTCCTTGTAGTTGTTTCGCCGCAGGTCGCTCAAAAATTCCAGCGTCGTTTTCGCAATCATCGTTCCGTTTCGTTCCGTTTCTTGTTCCTAAGCATTTCGTAATGGGCCGCCCGGCGCGGATTCATCGGAAACCACCCCTTCAGCACCCGTTCCTGTTGTTCGAAGACCTCTTTGACGGTCCAGAACGACGAGAAGGCGAACACCCCCAACAACGCCGAGACCAAGACACTCTCCGTGAGCATCGACCCGGCGGTTCCGGCCACCCCCAGCCCCAGAAACACCCACCAACACCGCGTTCCCCAATAGTACTCGGCCTTGACCACCACCGGGTGGAACAGACCGATAATCAAGAAGGTGCCGATACCGATCACCAACCCAAGCAGGCGGTAGTCTTGTAAAAATTCCATCTCGTAGTACGGTTAGATAGTAAAAATTTTTGTTCACCTTGTTGATTCCAAGAAGGGCACCACAACGCCTCCCCGGATAAAACGAGAGGGACCGTCGCCAACGACGACAATCCCTCCTATTTTCTTCGTATTTGGGTGCAAGCCCACCGACCGAGGAGCGCTATTGAAACAAGTGAAACACACTGGCCGGCATTTCGCACACCTCGCAATTCTCCTGCAGCCCCACCGTCTCGTACATCCCGCCGCATCGCGGACAAACCGACCACGAATTGACCACATTCTGATCCGTCCCATCCCGGTTGAGCTGCTCGAGCACCCGCCGACAATACTCCCCATGCCGCGTGGCCACCGTAGCCAGCCAGCGGAAAAACTGTTCGGCTTCGTCCGCCCCCTCCGTCGCCGCCGTTTTTTCGAAGATCGGGAAAGCCGTCATCGACTCATAAGTCTCCCTGCGCAGCGATCCCCGCAGGTTTTTGACCGTCGTTTCGGCCCGGAACATCGAGTCGATCGGCAGTTGGTCGATCGTGACCGTTTCGCCGTATTTCGAGAGCAGTTCGATGTGGTGCTGGACGTGTATCTCCTCCGAGCAAGCCAAGGCCGAAAACAGGTTGGCCACATTGACGAGCCCCTCTTCCCGCGCCCGGGCCGAACAAGAGCGGTAACGCAGCATGGCATTACGTTCGCTGGCGGCTACATGGCGCAAGTTGCCGACCGTTTTGACCGGTCGACCCGAACACGCCCAAAAAAACGGGAGGGCCAAGAACGCCCACAGACGGTGAGAGAGGGCTAATTGCATTCTACTTGTCACTTGGGTTCAAAGAGAATTCGAGTAATTTTCCGTACAAAAATAGCAAATTACCAGGTAAAAAAACAACTCCGAGAGCATCTTTTTGTGTCGCGGCGAAATTTTCGTATCTTTGGATTTTACCGCCACCGCGGCCGGCGGGGCTATCGGTCGGGCGGATCACGGACAACGACTTAACACAGAACAGGATGGAACTTTCGATCGCGACTTATATCGAACAACACAAACAACAGTTTCTCGACGAACTTTTCGACTACCTGCGCATTCCGTCGATCAGCTCCGAGGCGGCGCATCGGCCGGATATGATGCGCTGTGCGGAGTGGCTGCGCGAGGCGCTGAGACGGGCCGGAGCCACGCGGGCCGAGGTGTTCGGGACGGACGGCAATCCGATCGTCTACGGCGAACGGATCGTCTCGGCGGAGGCACCGACGGTGCTGGTCTACGGGCATTACGACGTGATGCCGGTGGATCCGATCGACGAGTGGACGACCGAACCGTTCGAACCGGTGATCCGCGACGGCCGGATCCGGGGACGCGGAGCGGACGACGACAAGGGGCAGGGATTCATGCACGTCAAAGCGTTCGAGGCGCTGGTGGCGACCGGGACGCTGCGGTGCAACGTCAAGTTCATGTTCGAGGGCGAAGAGGAGATCGGATCGGGAGCCTTGACCACCTGGTGCGGAGAGCACAAAGAGATGCTGGCGGCGGATGTCATTCTGGTCTCGGACACGTCGCTGCTGGGGTGGGAGACGCCTTCCATCACATGCGGTTTGCGGGGGCTGGCCTTCGTCGAGATCGAAGCGACGGGGCCCAACCGGGACCTCCATTCGGGGTTGTACGGCGGGGCGGTGGTCAATCCGGTGAACGCACTCTGCAAGCTGATCGGCTCGCTGACCGACGAGGCGACGGGACGGATCACGATTCCGGGGTTTTACGACGGCGTGCGGGAGTTCAACACGGCGGAGCGGGCGGCCATCAATGCGGCTCCGTTCGACGAGGGGGCTTTTGCGGCGGCGATCGGCCTCGACGGGCTGCACGGCGGGGAGAAGGGGTATACGGCCATGGAACGCAAGGGGATTCGGCCCACGCTGGACGTGTGCGGCATTTGGGGCGGCTACACGGGCGAGGGGGCCAAGACGATTATTCCGGCTTCGGCACATGCCAAGGTGTCGATGCGGCTGGTGGCGGGCCAGGATTTCGAACGGATCACGGAGCTGTTTGTCGAACACGTCGAACGGCTGGCGCCGCAATATGGGATTCGGGTGCGTTGCCAGGCTTTGCACGGCGGCTATCCGTACATGGCGCCGACCGAATCGGCGGCATACCAAGCGGCGGCGCAGGCCATGGAAGAGACGTTCGGCCGGCGGCCGGTGCCGTTCTACAGCGGAGGGAGTATTCCGATCATCAGCACGTTCGAACGGGTGCTGGGCATCAAGTCGATTCTCATGGGATTCGGCCTGGACACGGATGCGATCCACTCGCCGAACGAAAATTTCCCGTTGGCGAACTTCTATCGAGGGATCGAGACGCTGCCGCGGTTCTACGAATACTTTGCCGCCGCCACGACGGCGGCTGCGGGGAGGGAGTAAATGCAGCCTGCGCGGGGAATCGCGCAGGCCCGACCCGAGGCCGGCCAAAAGCAGAGGATCAAAGCAAAGCGTCCGGCTCGAGTTCCGTGACGTAGCCCCCTTCCAGAAGCCACGTCCGACCGGGATACTGCCGGACATTGGCCATATTATGGGTCGAGATAATGACCGTCCGCCCCTCATCGGCAATCCCCCGGAAGAGCTCCATCACCTCGCGCGCGGTATCCGGATCCAGGTTGGCCGTCGGTTCGTCGGCCAACACGATCTGTGGACTGTTCAACAACGCCCGGGCAATCCCCGCCCGCTGTCTTTCGCCGCCCGAGAGCTGGTCGGGATAGGCATGCGCCTTGTGCTCCATACCCGTAAGCGCCAGCACATGCCAGATGCGGTTTTCGATCGCCGCCGCGTCGCGCCAGTTGGTGGCCCGCAGAACGAACTCCAGATTCTGGTACACCGTACAGTCGTCGAGCAACGAAGCCTCCTGAAAAACAATCCCCAACTGGCGCCGCAAGTACGGCACCCGTTTCCGAGGCAAGGTGTGGAGGGCGAATCCGGCGATCTGCCCCCGTCCGACCAGCAACGGCAACTCGCCGTAGAGCGTTTTGAGCAGGCTGCTTTTCCCGCTCCCCACGCGCCCGACCAGGTAGATCAAGTCGCCCGGATAGGCATAGAGGTTGACCTCCCGCAAGATCTCCCTGCGGGTGTTTTTCTGAAAAATGACAGCATCCGTGAGCTGCAGCGAAGGTCTTTCGGGCATCATCGACCACAAAGGTACTATTATTTGGCAATACCGTTCCTTAGTGAACCGGCTGAAACCGCTCTTTTTAACGTTCGCTTTGCTCGTTTAACTTTCGGTAATTTGAAAACCGTTCATTGGCTACCGTATGGAACTGTTCTTTTTGTGAACAAAAAGAACCAAAAAAACTTTCGAGGATGCTTGC
>CAJTNK010000108.1 GCA_910577885.1 uncultured Rikenella sp. | reverse complement strand
CGCTACTTGGACTTCTGCTTTCTCGCCCGACAGGCCTGCAAAACGCTCTGTGGGCGCGTTGCGGGGCCTCCGGGAACAGGGAGGAACCGAAAAAACAAAAAGGCACGAGGGCTACCACAACCCTCGTGCCCTGCGTCGCACGCGCCTCGGTCGGGCGGCGACGCGCCACGAATAAAAACCCTCGATACGCTCGAAAAGTTTTTATTTTATTTCAACCTCGTGTTCCGGAACGCCACCGTGTTGACCGCCCGCCCGATGCCGGTGATCGGGGAGAGCGGTTTGCCCTCGTCGTCGAAAGGCAGGATGGTGCTCGTCGAATAGTCGGCGTCCACTTGCATCACATACAGATAACCGGTCAGCGGATTGACATTCACGCCGTTGAACGAACCGGGCCGGTTCTCGACCATCTTTTCCACCGCATGGGTCGACAGGTCGACTCGCACCAGCGAACCGACCGGGTCGAAGGTCGGCGGAGCATAGGTCGTGCTGACCCCGTAGAGCGTCCCGCCGTGGATGGCGATCCGCTGCACCTCGACGCCCGGAATCGTCGTGTAGCTCCGGGCCGTCAGATCCAGTTTGTGCAAAGCCGGGCCTTCGGTCGCATAATCCCCCCAGGTAGCCAGGTATACATCACCGTCCTTAGTCACGGCCAGTTCGCTCGGATTGGTCGGCACCGTCACCTGTCCCTGCACCGTAAAACTCGGGATGTCGATCAGTGTCACGGTGTTACCCTCCCGCGATTGGGCTACCGCCAACACCTGTTCGTTCACCGCCGCAATCCCCTCGTTCCACCGCGACGATCCGTGGCAGGCGACGTAGTCCACTTCGAACGTCGTGGTGTCGATCCGGGCCACCTCGCCGCTGTAAAGAGATACGAATGCTTTCCCGCCCGCACAAGCCACGGCGCGCGGTTCGCGATCCGAGCCGTCGGCCTGACCCATGTCGAGGCGTTCCAGCAGCCGACCCGAAACGGCATCGACGACCAATACCTGGTTGCTTTGATCCACTGCCACATAGAGCTTCGAACCGTAGATCTTCATGTCGTTGGCCGTATTGCCCACCGCCTCGCCGGGGTTGGCTTCCGTAAAGCGGTCCGTGGCACTTTGGGTCGTCAGGTCGTAGTAGTAGAGGGTCGAATTTTCGTTGCCGAACGTGCCTTCGCCCAAGATCCAGTAGCCTCGTGTTTCGGCCACCGGAACGATGACTCCGCCGCCGTCCTTTTCGCATCCGGCCAGCAACAGAGCCGCCGATGCGGCCAGCAATAAGTTGAGTTTCAGTTTCATGGTTTGTCGTTATTTTGATTGGTTCGTACGCAAAACAGTCCGCCGGAACGACGCTTCGCCGCTCCGCACGACGAAAAGTCGAACAAACAGAGAGGCCCTATTAAGGCCGCTGGGTGTGGTTGTAAATCGCTCGTATGGCGCCTTCCGTCTCAAATCCCGGAGCCCGAAAGACATAACTGTAATGGCAAGGCAGGTCTTCTGACTTACCTCGGAGCGCACTGGACGTCGCCTTCCCGTTTCGCGTGGAAACAGTGGCAGATTTTAAGAATGTCCGGCGCCCGCGATCCGACATGCTCCGTCGTTGGAGAACGTGCCGGATGAGGCTCACAGCAGCGGGACTGTTCGGGATTTTCACCCGATTCCCTTTTGATCGCCTGCGCCTGTTCAAGAAAAGGCGCCTCTGGCGAACCATTGCCAACGACAAAGGTAGATACTTTTTTGATTTCTCCATATTTTTTTTCTTCACTGCCTGGTAATTTGCCAACCGTGCTTGGTGGCCGGATAGAACTGTTCTTTTTCTGAAGAAAAAGAACCAAAAAGACTTTAGCACGCATCCCGTTGGGATGCTTTGGCCGTGTCAGCCTCGTGCTTTGGGTGGGGTTTTCCGGTGTCGGCGCTGAGGTACTATGCTCATTACGCGCCGCACCGAGAAACCCCACACCAAAGACAGGGCAGACACTGTACCGAGATAGAGTTAGGATGCGCAAGCATCCTCGGAAGTTCTTTGGGTCCCTTTCTTTCAAGAA
Organism: uncultured Rikenella sp.; assembly: GCA_910577885.1. Classification (GTDB taxonomy): domain Bacteria; phylum Bacteroidota; class Bacteroidia; order Bacteroidales; family Rikenellaceae; genus Rikenella. The sequence goes on along the minus strand of CAJTNK010000108.1, from coordinate 4,338 downwards.
AGGGACAGTACCCTCCTGTCGCTAAGCGCAGATTGCATATTATACCGAGGTAGCGGTGAGGAAAGCCGATGTATGGGAAATAAAACTTGTTGTATCTTTGAGAATCGAAGCAACAGAAATTACGTAGAAACGAGATTATCATACAGAGGATGGAATCGATCAAAGGGATTTATCGGATCGGGCACGGTCCGTCGAGCAGCCATACGATGGGGCCGCGTCGGGCGGCACAGGAGTTTGCGGATCGGAATCCGGGGGCGGCGAGGTTCGAGGTGACCTTGTACGGGAGTTTGGCGGCCACCGGGCGGGGGCACTTGACGGACCGGGCGATTTTGGAGGTGCTGGAGCCGGTGGCGCCGACCGTGATCCATTGGCGGGGCGATGTTTTTCTGCCGTTCCACCCGAATGGGATGCAGTTCGAGAGCTATGCCGCTGCGGAGGGTGGGGAGCCGCGCGAGCGGTGGCGGATCTACAGCATCGGGGGCGGTTCGCTGGCCAACGAACAGACGGCCGAGCGGCGGCCGGAGCAGGTGTACGACCTGCGTACGATCGCCGAGATTCAGGCTTGGTGCGAGCGCACGGGGTGCGGCTATTGGGAGTACGTCGAACGGTGCGAGGGGGCGGAGATTTGGGACTACCTGGACCGGGTGTGGGAGGTGATGCAGCAGGGTATCCGACGGGGGCTCGAGAACGAAGGGGTGTTGCCCGGCGGACTCGGCGTGCGGCGGAAGGCGTGGGACTACTACATCCGCGCCAAAGGTTATTCGGAGGCGATGCGGAGCCGGGGGCTGGTCTACGCCTACGCGCTGGCCACGTCGGAGGAGAATGCGGCGGGCGGAGAGATCGTCACCGCACCGACGTGCGGTTCGTCGGGGGTGCTGCCGGCGGTGCTCTACCATTTGCAGCAGACGCGCGATTTCGCACGGCCGAGGCTCTTGCGGGCGTTGGCTACGGCGGGACTTTTCGGCAATGTCGTCAAGCACAATGCCTCGGTCTCGGGGGCTGAGGTGGGGTGTCAGGGCGAGGTGGGGGTGGCGTGTGCGATGGCTGCTGCTGCGGCGTGTCAGCTGTTCGGCGGGACGCCCGCTCAGATCGAGTACGCGGCGGAGATGGGGCTCGAACACCACTTGGGGTTGACCTGCGACCCGATCTGCGGACTGGTCCAGATCCCGTGCATCGAGCGGAACGCTTATGCGGCGGCGCGGGCGCTGGATTCGAACATCTATGCCGCCTATTCGGACGGGAAGCATCGGGTGAGTTTCGACCGGGTGGTGGAGGTGATGCGCCAGACGGGCCACGACCTGCCGAGCCTCTACAAGGAGACTGCCGAGGGCGGTTTGGCCAAGGACTATACGGTATGAGGGTGGTTTTTGATTGAAGAGGGTCAGATAAGGATATTAAAATAATTTTATTAATTAAATAATAATTTTATTATTAAAAAATATGAAAAGTATTTGGATGTGATTTTTTTGTGTTCTATCTTTATGCTGTAAACCCAACCATTTTTATCATGAAACCGTTATTTCTATTCGGTTTCGGGATACTGTGTACTGTATCCTGTACCCAAGAAAAAGGCTCGTTCGAGCCGGAGTCGCTACCTGTTTCCAAAATTCAATTTTCCGATGCCGAGGTGCAGCGTTTGCCGTTGTTGTCCAGCAATCACCGGCGTGCGCCGGAAACGGTATTGGCTTTCGCTAAAAATTTTGTGCAAACTATGCAGCCGGATAGTAAATCCGGTTTTGTGTCATTGTCGATCAGCGATTCGGTTTCGCTCGGTAACGACATCCTGACGAAAGGAGAAGATTTGAACCTGGCTCCGTTATATGTGGTTAGTCGGGGCGAGGGACAGGGGTTTCTGCTTGTTGCAGGCGACAATCGGATTACGCCGGTGTGGGGGATGATCGAGAGGGGCGATTATGCCGAGGGGGTAAATCCGGGGTTCGACATCATGATCGAACAGTTGAAGGCGGAAATGTGGGCGGAGGCTTTGGCTGTCGAGTCGTTGCGGGATTCGGTGTACGAAAATTTATGCGCCAAACTGGGGTTGCACGGGGCGACGAAAGCAAAAAATCCGGACCCGGATATTCCTCCGGCAATAAGTCCGGATATTCCGGCGTATAACCGGACGGAAACCGTAGAAAGGTATCCTTACTTTGAGAACGAATACGAATACGGGCCGCTGCTCAAAACAAAGTGGCATCAACAGTCTCCATTTAATAATTTTAGAACAGATGATGCCCCGGCAGGGTGTATGGCAATTTCTTGCGGTCAAATTATGGCTTATCATCGGCATCCTATTTATATGGCAGCGACGGGACATTATTATACGTGGGATGCATATCAGTCATATGGTTATTTGTTCTCGTCGGATGCTGCGAACAATGTATCGACATTGATGCAGGATTTAGGATCAAAACCCTATTTGCATTTAGAGTATGGTGAAAGTACGGGTGCACATTGTTCGCATACTCCTCGTACTTTTGAAGCATTTGGATATGTAATCAATGGGGCACATCGTTCGGCTAATTTCTCTGATATTCGTAACGAAGTTAACGAAAATCGACCAGTCCATATTTGCGGAGATGATAATGGGGTGTTTGTAAAAAAAAGGACATTCCTGGGTGGCGGACGGCGCATTGGCTCAAAGTCAATGGGTAACCATGTGTACCCTATTCTATTGGAATGATCAACTGGTCTATACAATAGAGAGCAAAGAACCGAGCAAAAAGTCTGACGGTTCTTATATTCATCATAATTTCGGTTGGGGAGGAAATTATGACGGTTGGATGGGGATGAGACCCTTGCCGAATAATGCACCTAATGCCAGTGCATTTAATCATAATCTGAAAATTATTATTGGCATTCAACCGAAATAAGCTTGGTTTCTGAAACTCGCTTTTGCTATGAAACATTTTTCGCTTTCCATCATGATTTTACTCGCTGTTGTGGGAACCGCCATGGCGCAACCTGCGTCGTTCCGCTCGTCGGAGCCGTTTAAGGCGCAATACATCCTCGGAGCGAACTTTGTGCCGGAATGGCAGGTTAGCCACCGAACATCGATGGGCGGTCGCTCGTATCGTGCTTTTTCTCCGAATGCGGGAGTGTCGTTCGAGGCGCGAATCACGCGCCACAGCGGAATCGAAACGGGATTCTATTACCGGAATGTCAAATATCCGGCCGGGAAGCCGATCGATCCGGCGGGATCGTCTTACGCGGCAAGATACGATCGCTATTTGTCCATCCCGTTGGCGTACAGGTATTATTCCCGGATCGTGAATGCCGCGATCGGCGTGAATTACGACCTGTTGCTCACGTCGGCGGGACAGGGAAACCGGATCGGAATGATACTGAAAGTCTCGAAAGATGTGGTTCTCTATAAAGGACTTTTCCTGGAACCGGAGTTGCATTTCAACCCGTTTTGGGAGGATGGAGGAATCAGCAACTCTTGGATCGGTTTGGCGCTCGGTCTGAAATATCGTTTCCGGGCTTTATGACCTTTTTTTTGTGAACGATGAATAAAACAGTCAGGATGAAACACGTTTTATATTGCTTGGTTTTTGGGGTCGGTTGGTTGTTCGGGACCGCGGCGCAGGCGCAGGAGGCGAAACCTGCATTCAAGACCCGATTTTCCGTCGGAGCCGGTTTTACGCCGGAATGGTTCGTGGAGAAGGGGGCGGATCGAGGGCAATTTTTCCCGACTTTCGGGGTGGCGTTCGAAGCACAGTTTACCCGTCGCAGCGGGATCGAAGTCGGCATCTACGACCGCTCTCGGCGGGAGTCGTGGACGGAGTATCAGCCGATCGAGACAAAACTGGTGGACTATCCGCCGGACCGGTACACGCCGATCAAACGGTCGGAACGCGGACACAGGCTCTCGTTCCGGGGCGGCTACAAACTCTCGACCGAATTTCTGGACCTCGGTGCCGGGCTGGTCTACGATCTCCGGCTGGGACAGATGGACGGAGGATCGTTGGGCTATCAGAGAGGGGATGCCGACTTGATTGGGCCGTATCTGACGCTCAGTCGAAATATCGTACTTTATAAAGGTCTGTCGCTGGAGCTGCAGGTACAGGTCAATCCGGTGTTCTATGTTCGGGAACGAAATGAAGGGTATGCCGGGACATTCGTCGGGCCGGGCATTCGACTCAAGTACGGCTTCTGAATGAACCCAGAGTGTACTCTTATTTGTGAATCCAGTCATTAGCGACCGGCCGGAACAGTTCTCTTTAACTCCGGCTTCTCTCGTGTTACTTTGGTGTAATGTGTAAATCGGTCTTTGTGTAACAGGAGGGTACTGTTCTTTCTTTAAAAAGAAAGAACCAAAGAAATTTCCGAAAGTGC
>CAJTNK010000107.1 GCA_910577885.1 uncultured Rikenella sp. | reverse complement strand
ACACCCAACGGGTGCGCCGGGCGGGCGGTGCCTCCCGGCACTCGGTAGGGGCCTGCCGGAAGAGAAAACCCAACAAAACCGCATCGCATGGCCATCCGGCAAAAACCCGTCACAACTCCCCGCCGAGCGTCAGCAGCCGCGTATATTCGCCCCGATCCCGCAACACCGACGCTGCACGACGCACCGTCCGGTCGCGCCGCAGCATGTGTTCGATCCGCCCCGCATCGTAATACCACCGCGTCACGATCGCATCCGCCAGCAACGGCCGAATCTCCGCCGCGAAAGCCGCCAATTCCGCCGCCTGGTCGTCGCGGATCTTCTCCGCAATCGCCGCCAACTCTCCGTCGATCCGCTCCGCATACTTCTCGCGCTCGGCCATCCGCCTCAACTGACCCAACAACCGCTCGGTACCCGACTCGAAAGCGATCCGACGGCCCGCCATCCAACCGCAAAACACCGCATACGTCGAGTCATCCACCGCAAACTCCCGTTCCGGTTCGTGCTCCACCGCATAGCGGTTGGCAAAATCGTCCGCGTATCCCGAAGCCAGCAAACTGGCCGTAAATTTACTCAAATATTCGGCATCGGTCTTCACATCGGGCATAATCCCTCCCCCGTCATAAACCACCCGACCGCCAGCCGTCGAAAACGAAGCTATCAGCGAATCCGGCACCGTCCCCACACTCCCGTCCTCGTTCCGATGCGAGTAATCCAACGCCTGGATACACCGTCCGCTGGGCGTATAGTACTTGGCCGTCGTCAACTTGACATACCCCCGCTCTCCCACCGGCCGGGTCGACTGCACCAGGCCCTTCCCGAAGCTCCGTTGTCCGACGATCACCGCCCGGTCCAGATCCTGCAAAGCCCCCGCCACGATCTCGCTGGCCGACGCCGACCCGCTGTTAATCAGCACCGCCAGCGGCACCTGCGGCGCCACCGGTTCACCGACCGTCCGGTAGACCGTATTCATCGCCGCCGTCCTCCCCCGGGTCGTCACGACGGTCGTATTCCTCGGCACGAACAGACCCACGATCTTCACCGCCTCGCCCAGAATCCCGCCCGTATTTCCCCGCAGGTCGAGCACCACCCCCGCCAAACGCCCATCCACCTCGCCCCGCAACGCCGCCAAAGCCGACCGAACCTCCGCCGCACAATTCTCCGTAAAGTTATTGAGCCGGATATAACCCACCGCCCCACTGTCTCCGCTCTCCGCACCGTCGAGCAACCCATAATACGGCACCGCCGGTACCGCAATCCGCTCGCGCCGGATCCGCACCGTCCGCCGAACGGTCGTATCCTCAACAGGACATATCACGAGTTCCGCCACCGTCCCCGCCTTTCCCCGCATCCGGTCGCTGGCGAAAGCCACCTCCCGCCCCGCCATATCCACCCCGTCGACCGACAGAATCCGGTCCCCGGCTCTGAGTCCCGCCCGATCGGACGGCGTCCCGCGGTACGGCTCGGCAATCTCGACCCAACGCCCATCGCTGGACTTGCGGATCAACGCCCCCAACCCGGCATATTTCCCCGTAGTTCGGGTCTCGAAATCGGCCATCTCATCCGCCGGCAGGTACTCCGTATAAGGGTCCAACTCCGCCAGCATCGCATCCGCCGCCGAGCGAACCAACCCACTCGGCGACGTCGTATCCACATAGTGCAGATTGACCTCCCGAAAGATATTGAAAAAAGTCTCCATCGACCGCCCCACCTCCAAATCCCTCCGCTGCGACGCCACCGCACTGCTATCCGTCCCCGCTGCGCCGCTCTGTTGTTTTCGCGGGAAAGCGGCTGCAACAGTCCGAAAGCCGCCCGCACCCAAAGAAACCGCCCAACCGGCCAAAACCAGCATCAGACACCGTAACATCCTCATATCCAAAACCGCCTTAAGCAATGAAAGTCCCCATCCTGTACGCCGCCCGCACCGCCTCTTTCCGCTGCCCCTCGATCCACGACGCCCCCTCCCGATCGGTCGTAATCACAATCCGGTCTTCCCACATCAGCGACGCCCGTTTCATCACCCCCTCCGCCTCGAATACCATCTCATTGTCCCCATGCACCTCCGGATCGACCCGCCGGAAACCGCACATCCCCATCACCCGTTCCACCTCCTCCACCCGTTCCGACGCACGGAACGTCAACCGCCGACGCACGTACCCCACAAACGGATAAACCAAAGCAAACCCGACCACCGCCAACGCAAATTTCCACCACCGGTCGCTGCTCAAAATCGCCTCCCACGAAACCGCGCTCCCGAACACCCGCATCAACCCGTACAACCCGAAAAACAACAATACCAAAAACAAGCCGTACTTCCCCGACCGTATCCAATATCTCTTTCTCATATTCTGTCTCTTCTAAATTTTATGTATTTGAATACTATTCATTAGCGACGGGAGGGTACTGTACTTTCTGTGAACAGAAAGTACCAAAGAAACTTTCAGATAGCATACGCTATGCCTTAGGCTCCGCAAGCCTCAGGGTTGTGGGTGGGGATTCTTTTTGGGCGCGCAATAAGGTTTTCGCAGCCCAGCGCGCCTAAAAGAACCCCACCCAAACACACAGGCTGACACGGCCAAAGCATCCCAGCGGGATGCGTGCTAAAGTTTTTCTGGTTCTCTTTGTTCACAAAGAGAACAGTTCTAGCCCGTAGCCAAAGAACGGGATCAAATATATAGATTTATAATACATGTTTGAGTAGTTCTTTGGCTTGAGTTCTGGCAGCGTCGGTGACCGCACTGCCGCTGAGCATCGCCGCAATGTGTTCGACCCGCTCCGTTTGGGACAGCTCGCGGATATGCGTCCCCGAAGCCGCACCGCCAGCATCCTTATAAACATAATAGTGGTGCTGTCCCTTGGCCGCCACCTGTGGCAAGTGGGTGATATTGAGGACCTGCATCGAGTCGCCCATCTCGGCAATGATCTCGCCCATACGGTCCGCCACCTGTCCCGAAACCCCCGTATCGATTTCGTCGAAAATGATCGTAGGCAGGTGCAAACTCTTGGCCACCAGCCCCTTGAGCGCCAGCATCACCCGGGCCATTTCCCCCCCGGAAGCCACCTGTTCGATCGGCTGAGATTTCGTCCCCGCATTGCCGCTGAAGAGCATCTCGATGCGATCGGCTCCCGTAGCGGTAAGTCCCTCGGCCGGCGTAATTTCGACCTCGAACACCGCCCCCCGGATCCCCAAGTTTCCGAGCGTCTTCACCACATGCTTCGCAATCTTCGGCCCCGCCTTCAATCGCCCGGCCGTCATCCGTTCCGCCTCCTTGGTTGCCCGCTCCTCCAACGCCGCAATCTCGCGACGAAGCTCTCCGATTCGTCCCTCCGCCGCGTCGAATTCCTGCAACTGCGCATCCAACTCCGCCTGCAACCGCAACAATTCCGCCTCGGCATTCGCCTCGTCGATCCGATGCTTGCGACACAACGTATAAATATCGTCCAACCGCCCGGTCACCACCGCCAGCCGCTCCGGATCGACATGAACCCCGTCCCGTCCCCTCTCGAACTCGTCGGCCAGGTCCTTGAGCTCCAGGTAGACACTCTCGACCCGCGCCGCCAATTCCCCGGCCGCCGTATACTTCCCCTTCAACCGCCCCAAAACCGCTCCCATGCTCTTCACCCCCGCATTCACCCCCCCCTCGAGCGGCCCGTTATCGGCCGTCAGCATCCCCACACAGTAGTCCAACCCCTGAGCAATCTCCTCGGCATGGGTCAACAGGTTTTGCTCCGCCTCCAACTCCTCGACCTCGCCGGTGCGCAACTTCAAAGCCAGGAGTTGTTCCAATTGGTACTGCAAATAATCGCGCTCCTTGGCCGCCGCCTCATTGGCCTGCTCCGCCCGGGAGAGTTCGCCCCGCAAACCCTGGAGCCGTTTGTAAAGCGCCGTATATTCCGCCACCCGGTCCACCTGTCCCGCCACGGCGTCCACCAGATGGGTCTGAAACCCCGTCCCGGCCAACAGCAGCGTCTGGTGCTGCGAGTGGATATCCACCAGCCGATCCGCCACGGCACGCAGGACGGTCAGTGTCACCGGCACGTCATCGACGAAAGCCCGGCTTTTCCCCGCCGACGAGATGGTTCTGCGAATCGTGATTTCGTCCTCCCAGTCGAGGTCGTTCTCCTCGAAGACCGGCAGCAGATCCTCTCGGTAATTGCGCACATCGAACGCCGCCTCGATCACACACGACGCCGCGCCGTCCCGAATAGCCGCAGCATCGGCCCGTGCCCCCCCCAGCAACGACAAGGCGCCCAACAAGATCGATTTCCCGGCCCCGGTCTCCCCGGTAATGATGTTGAGTCCCGGATGAAACGCGATGTCGAGATGCTCGATGATGGCGTAATTCTCTATCTTCAGTTCCCGTAACATGGTGATCTTCTCTTGTATCTTTCTGGTCTGGGGCCCGGTGACGCACGGGGGGGCGGGGGCTCGTCTTTCAAAAAACAATCATTGACCGCGCGCCTGGGAAATCCTGTTTGAACAACTGACGTAGTTCAAACGTATTTCCTTCTAAGGCGGGGCGCGCGGTGCCGCTCGGCACACGAAGACTGGTGTTTGCTCAGACAAACCCGCTGGCGCCGACTCGAAGGAGCGCAGCAACCCGGCATTGACCGCGCGCCTGGGAAATCCTGTTTGAACAACTGACGTAGTTCAAACGTATTTCCTTCTAAGGCGCGGCGCGCGGTGCCGCTCAGCACCCGAACCGGGCCTGCCGGTTGCAACCTGCATGGTCCGCGCGCTGGCGGAAATTGATCAAACAACCGAGAGTTGTTTGATCGATTTCCTACTCCAGCAGTCGCGCGGTGCCGCTCGGCACTCGAACCGGGCTGTGTCTACCCTAACAAAGGCCGCGCGCCGTGACGCGAACGCGTCGGCCGCGCGGGCTCCGCTTACGCCACGGAGGCGGTGCCTTCCGGCACTCGGGATTGGCCATCCGGGCGAGAAAAACCCACCAAAAGCCACGCCCTGCCCCCTCAACAAGACAGCCCCTACCTCCCGAACAAACCCGACATAAAATCAGCAATATCTCCAGCCACCTCCACCTTGGATTTCAACGGAATCGCACACTCCCGAATCCCATCTCCCTCTACGTCCCGACCTATGATCGTCACCCGGTTCGTATCCGTACCGAACCCCGCCCCCGCATCGCTGAGCGAGTTCAACACAATGGCATCCAACCTCTTCGCCTCCAGCTTCCCCCGCGCATAATCCCCCGCCTCAGCTCCCGCCGCCGTCTCCAACGCAAAACCGACCGTCACCTGCCCCGGACGTTTGATCCGCCCCATCTCGGCCGCAATATCGCGCGTCGGCGTCAACTCCAACAAGAACGGTTGCGACGGATCGTGTTTGTACTTCTGCGCCATCGGTTTCGCCGGAGTGTAATCGGCCACCGCCGCACAAAACACCGCCCCATCCATCTCCGGAAACCGCCGTGCACAAGCCTCGTACATCTCCGCCGCCGACAAAGCCGTCACCCTCTCTATATTATTATTAGAGTGTCGCGACAACACAGCCGTAGCATGTCCCGTAACCAACACCACCTGCGCCCCCCGCTCGGCCAACGCCTCGGCCAACGCATACCCCATCTTGCCGGTCGAATAGTTGCTCACGAACCGCACCGGGTCGATCGGTTCGACCGTCGCCCCGGCCGTGACCAATATCTTTTTACCCCGCAACGGAGACTCTTCCGCGGCAAAAACATGATGCAGGTAGTCGACAATCTCCTCCGGTTCCGCCATCCTCCCCTTCCCGACCAGCCCGCTGGCCAACTCGCCCTCGCCCGGCTCGACCACCCCCACTCCATCCCGAGTGCGAAGCGTCTCCAAATTGGCCTGCGTAGCCGCATGCCGGTACATATCGAGGTCCATCGCCGGAGCCACGCTCACCCCGCACCGCGCCGAAAGATAAGAACACAACAGCAGGTTGTCCGCCACCCCCGCAGCCATCTTGGCCAACGTATTGGCCGTCGCCGGCGCAACCAGATAGTGGTCGGCCCACTCTCCGAGCGAGATATGGGAATTCCATGCCCCATTGGTCGGGTCGAAATTGTCGACCAACACCGGATACCGACACAGCGTGGCCAAAGTCAACGGCGTCACGAAATCGCGTGCCGCCTCCGACATCACCACCCTCACCTCGGCTCCCTCACGGACCAATAACCGAACGAGCACAGCCGCCTTATAAGCAGCTATGCTCCCGGTCACTCCCAACAAAATATGTTTCCCCTCCAACGACATCTCTCTACGAAAATTTAACGCCTTTTTACCCCCTACGTTGCTTCGGTATAATGTGCAAACGGTTCTTTGTGGCCGGATGGAACTGTTCTTTTTGTGAACAACCGACGCTGCCAGCGAACCCAGAGACCGCTTG
>CAJTNK010000106.1 GCA_910577885.1 uncultured Rikenella sp. | reverse complement strand
TCGCAGTTGTTCAACTTGCCGACCTATCCGCAAAGAAAGTTCGTCCTCGGGCGCGGTGCCGCTCGGCACTCGAACCGGGCAGCCTCTACCCCAAGCAGAGGCCGGCGATGCAAAGCATCGCGACAAATTCAGCCCCAAGCTCGGCTGGGATCTCACCATGACGGGCCGGACGCTGCGATTCGCCACAAACCGCGCCCCTTGGGCGCACGAGTCGCCGCCACCCCCGGCGGCGCGAGCCTGGTTCACTTCGTTCTCTAGCTCTTCCGCTGGCGCCGACTCGTTGGTAGCTAAAAACCACCCCGGCCCGAGAAATTGCTCCGCTGCTACCCTGCTCCGCCCAACAGTCATTGCCCGCGCGCTGGAATTATACTTGGCGGTCGCCCGCGGGCCCCACGTCCCGTGAGCGGGCGACACTTCGTATCGCATGGGCCATGCCGGCGAAAAATACCCCGAACGAGTAACCCCAAAACCGCCCGAAATGACAGAGGCCTTTGCCGAAAAATTTTTCGGCAAAGGCCTCCGAGTCTCAACATCCTCCGAATCACCGTCCCGAGCCCGACAGCAAACGAACAGCCTCCTGAACCCCGATACGAGTCGTCCCCTGCAACGCAACCACAAACGCATCCCGATATTTCGTATTCGCCCGCAAGCGTTTGCAGATCGACTGCGCCTCCGTGTAGTCCGAATAGCCGCCGTAGTAGTAAGCATACATTCCGTCCGGCCGCTGCAACATCTTCACCCCCGGAAGCGTCGCATAAGCCTGCGGATTAGGCCGCGAAGTCACCCCCAACTGGATCCGGAAAACGATCCGAAAATCCTCCGCCGCACTCCGCGTCGGTTCTTTGTAACTGTCCGTGGCCGGCGTCCGGCTCTTCGAACCGACCACATAGCCCTCCTCTTCGAGCCTGCGGTCCACCAGCGAATCCACGAACTGACGGAACGGACGGCCGCTGGAATACGCCTCGCGAATCGTCTGCGGCTTCGGCAGAGCCTCCAGCTTGCGTTCCACCACCGCCAACTGATCCGCCAGGATATCCAGCTCGCGCGTAATCTTCCGCGCCCGCGAACCGCGAGCCGTTTTCAGTTCCGCCCCCAGCAGATCGACCTGCTCCTGCAACTCCGTACGCCGCTGGATGAGGTTGAAAGTCATCTGTTCGGCCGGACTCAGCCGAGAACGCGGTGCACCGCGCACGATCGTCGCATTCGGATCCACCCGACCTTCAGCCCGTTGGTAGCTCAATGCCTCGGCCTGTTGCCGAGCCGTTCGCCGGCTCTGGGCCGACAGCCCGGCCGGCCACAAACCCAGCGCCAGGACCGCCGCCCACAAAGCCAACAGTCCCGACCGATATTTTATCCCGATTTTCGACATAACAAAACGTTTGAACATGAGCAAATATACGGTTTTCGCATTTACCGCCAAAAAGTTAGGCGCAAAAAACACCCTCCCCCGAGATCCTCGGAGCAAAAATCAGACCATCCGCAGAATCCGCTCCGTCGCTCCGGCCCGGCTCCGGACATACTCCGCTGCCAGCCTCCCCCGCCGAGCGAGTTCCGCAGGATCATCCCCCCACTCCGCCACACGCGCAATCAACCCCTCCGCACCCGAGACCGAAGCCGCCGCGCCGGTCGCCACCAGCTCCACCGCCTCGGCAAAAGCCTCGTACCGCGGTCCGAACAGCACCGGCATCCCCCACGTCGCCGCCTCCAACGTGTTGTGAATCCCGCGTCCGAACCCCCCGCCGATGTAAGCCAGCTTCCCGTAGCGATACACCCCCGACAGAATCCCGATCGTGTCCACCACCAGCAGCGTCGCCTCCCGCAACGCCTCCCCGGAAACCGCATCGTCCGGCGACAGCTGCGTGTACCGCACCCCCCGCCGTCCGCTCCGGGCGATCAGCGCGTCGATCCGCCCGTCGTCCAGCTCGTGCGGCGCAACGATGAAACGCATCTCCGGCCGAGCCCGCATCAACTCCAAGAGAATCTCCTCATCCGGTCCCCACGTACTGCCGCACACCATCACCGGCCCCCCGTTTCTCCCCGCCGCCGCAAACGCCTCGACGAGCGGCAAACTCCTCTCCCCGGCCGCAGAAACCAGCTCGACCACGCGGTCGAACCGCGTGTCGCCGCTCACCGTCACCCGATCGGCTCCGAATCCGATCCCGGCCAGCAGCCGGGCCGACTCCTCGTCCTGGACGAAAAAGCGGTCCAGCAGCCCCAACACCCGCCGCATGAACCGCCCCAGCACCGAATCCCGGAAGAAGACCATCCCCGGCCGAAATATAGCCGATACCACACAACTCTTCGCCCCGAAATCCCGCAACGCCCGCAAGTAGTTGTACCAGTACTCGTACTTGACGAAAATCGCCCGCTCCGGCCTCACCGCCGCCACGAACCGCCGAGCATTCCGCGGCGTATCCGCCGGCAGGTAGTAGACCGCATCCGCCTCCGGGTAATTCTTACGAATCTCGTACCCCGACGGCGAGAAGAAAGTAAGCACGATCCGCCTATACTCCGCCGTCCCCACCGGATACCTGCGCCTCAAAGCCTCGATCACGGGCCTCCCCTGCTCAAATTCGCCGAGCGACGCGCAATGCACCCACACAACCCCAATCCCCTCGCCATACCCATCCGCAGCCACCTGGGCCGCCCGTTCCCGTCGTTCGATACACCGCAACAACCCGCGCCGACCCCGCCACAAAAGCCGCGCCTTCCGATTAAACAACGCCCCCAGGGCAATCGCCCACCCGAAAGCGCGTATGGAACAGTTATACAGAAAAACCATCATGTACGTAACAAATCTCAGCCGACCGGCATCCCCCGCCGCCCCTGGCCGGATTATTTGAAGAGCGAGGTAATCATCGCCGCCATCGAAACCGTGCTGGTGGCCATGCTCATGATCTCGCCGGCACTCATCCCGCGTCCTTTCGGCGGTTTGGAGGGCACCACGATCTCGCACCCCGGCTCCACCTTCGGCCACTTGCCGGCCCGTTTGGCATCCGGCAGCCCGTTGGCATAGATCACGAACGGTTTCTTCTTCGCCCGGTCGGCATATCCCCCGCCCCGAGCGATGTAATTTTTGATCTTCTGCCCCTCGACATAGGTCACCGTACACGGATAGAGCACCGATCCGCTAATGGTCACCGTGTTGTTGAACTTAGGCACCACCAGCACATCGCCGTCCTCGAGCACGACATTGTCCAGGCTGTTCGGATTGTCCAGCGCCGCCGAAAGATCGATGGCGATCGGATAGTAGTCCCCGACCTCCTTGCGTTTCATGACGATCGTATCCCCCGTCGCCGCCCGGCCGCGCTCCGAGAGGTCGGCCAGCGTCTCCTGCCGGGCGATCTGCTCTTCGGTCAGCCGCCGCTTCAGGTACGCCCCCGGCGCATAAGCCTCCGGCGTCAAGCCCCCCGCCTTGGCCACCAGGTCGCTCAACCGGTCGTTGTTGGTCGAGAGGACATACTCCCCGTCGAACAACAACTCGCCCTGGGCAAAAACCCGATTCTGCTCGCTATACCCCGGCGAACGGCGGATATAGACTTCGTCGAACGGCTGCAGCGTAAAGGCCGCCGTCTCGGCCGAGATTCCCAGGTCGGCCGGAATATTGAACTGGAAGAGCTCCGCAATCCGATCCGACGGTTCGGTGGAGTTCGGATTCTTGACCCGCCGCGCCACCTCGATCCGCGCCAGCGAAGCCGACTCCTTCAAGCCGTTGGCCATCATAATGGCGTCCTGGATCGTCATCCCGTTCCGGAACAACAAGGTCTGCGGCGTATTGACCTCCCCTTTGACTTCGACCGTATAGCCCTCCCGCAACGAATTGATGGACGGGATCCGCACCAGGTCCTCCGGCCTCAACGGTACGTCGGCCACCGTCCCGTTCAACAGACCCTGCAGATCCACCGCCAGCACCGAGAAGGTATAGTCGTCGTTCAGCCGCACGATCTGCGTCCGGCTCATCAGCGCATCGCCCCGAATCCCCTCGGCCTTCTCGATCAGCCGTTTCAAGGTGGTCATGCTGTCGTTCAACTCGTAATCCCCCGGCCGCCAAACAGCCCCCTCGATCGTCACCCGGTTGGCATACTGCCGGATCACCTCGCCCACCGCAATACTATCCCCGTCGGCCATCGCAAACTCGCCGAACTCCTCCGCCGGCACACTGTGCACGCTCATCATCCGCCCCGCCTTGCGATTCACCGTCAGGTTGTCCTTATACGCCTCGCCCATGAAACCGCCCGTATAGAGCAGCAGCTTGTCAGCCGTCTCTCCCCGTTTGAGTTCGTAGATCCGCGGCCGTTTGACTTTCCCGGTCACCTTCACCAGGTTCTCGTACGGCTGCACGATAATCATGTCGTTATCCTGCAATCCGACATTGACATCCTGTTTGCCGTCGATCAGGTATTCGTAAACGTCCAAATCGGCCACCTGCTTTCCCCCGCGGATCAGCCGGATGCTTCGCAGCGACCCGATGTCGCTCACCCCGCCCGCCTCGTACAGCGCGTTGAAAAGCGTAGCCAGCGACGGCAAAGTATAAGTCCCCGGCATCGACGCCTCGCCGATGATATTGACTTTGATCGACCGGATATCGCCGAGCGACACCTTCAAGTGCACCGTTCCGTTGTTCAACCCCGACACCGTCGCGGCCATTTTGTTCCGAATGCGGTTCTCGGCCGCCTCGACCGTCAGCCCCCCCACCTGGATCACTCCGGCATCCGGCACGGTGATAAAGCCGTCCGGACTCACCTTCAGGTCGTAATTGGCCTCGGCATCCCCCCACAGGTCCACAAACAGCCGATCGCCCCCCGCCAACACATAATTGGCCGGCGTCGGCAAGTTATAGGTCGGCGCAAAGGTCAAGTTCCGGGCCGAGAAGATCTCCCGCCCGAAGACACTGTTCCGCAGCACCGAGTCCTTGACGCGTTTCTCTTCGTCCTTGAGCCGCTGGGCCTCGACCGGGGTCAGCTTCCCGACGGCATCCAGCCGAGGGTCGGTGATCCTCGAACCGGTCATCATGTTCCGCTCCCCGAGCGGCGTCACGGTCCCGTCCGCCGTCTCGAAAATCTCGCCCGTCTCGGCATCCACCAGGTTCCCCTCCTTATCCCGGATGGTCCGCACCCGGTAGTCGTTCTGCGTCTCCTGCCGACGACGATAATCCGCATCCCGCGTATCCACCCCGTTATTCCGCCGGTCGTACTCCAGGTTTTTCAGATCGGAATCCTTTCGGGTCCGGTCGCTCGACGAGCTCCCGACCCCCTGAGTGCCGCTCTTCTGCCCGGTGGTGGTCGACTTGCCGCTGCTTCCGTCCCCCCCCTTCAACTGCTCCAGGTCGATCCCCTCGATCCCCTCCAGCCCCTGCCGCAAGTCGGGATTATACCCCATGGACTGTGCCCGACGAATCATCTCCTGCGTGGTCTCGCGGTTCTGGGCCGAAACGCCGCCGATCGAAACGAACGCCAGACCGGCTGCCAAGACCGCGGCAGTGTATAACTTGAATCCCATACTGAATCTGAATATGCGCATTTCCGGCAAAGGTAATATTTATTACGTATCTTCGCAGCATCAATACAACGGTTTATGAGACGTAAAATTATGGTACTGGCTCTGTTCGCGCTGGCGGGAACACTCGGAAGAGCCGCTGCGCAGCACACGGCGCTCAAGTGGAATGCCCTGTACTGGGCGGTCGGGGTGCCGAACATGTCGGTCGAAACGCGGATCGGAGAGCGGTTCACCTTCAACGCCGACGCGGTCTATTCGCCCTGGAAGAGCATCAAGGGGAGGCCGATGCTGGGACTGCAACTCATTCCCGAAGTCCGGTTCTACCCTCGGGCGGCGTTCCGGGGTTTCTACGTCGGGGCCTACGTCTCGTACGACTCCTACAAGGTGAGCAAGTGGGACCACCCGAAGACGGACGTCCAACACGGCATCGGCTTGGGAATCGGTGCCACGCTGGGCTGGCAGATCGACATCGCCCGGCGGTGGGGGATGGATTTCTACATCGGGGGCGGCTGGCACCACGGCTGGTACTACGGGGTCGACACCCGCACGGGAGAACGCTATGCGCCGTGGAACCGCAGCGGCGAGTGGATTCCGTATCAGGCGGGGGTGACATTCGCCTACCGGCTCGGCATGGGACGCAACGACAAGAAGAAATAGTCGACGCGCTCTCTCCCGTCAGGGTGCAGAAAAGTCCGTGAGGGTTGGGCTTTTCTCCGCCGGAAAAGGTAATACCGCGTGCCGGAAGGCACCGCCTCCGCGGCGCACCCGTTGGGTGTTTTGCTGGGGTTATCTCAACCTTAGTAGGGGCCTGCGCGGCCGACGCGTTCGCGTCACGGCGCGCGGCCTTTAGGATAGACACAGCCCGGTTCGAGTGCCGAGCGGCACCGCGCGCCCCGCCTTAATAGCGATTCAACT
>CAJTNK010000105.1 GCA_910577885.1 uncultured Rikenella sp. | reverse complement strand
CGCCAGCGAAATCTTGTTCAAACGCGTACCCTGCGTTTGAACGATTTCGCTACTTTAGGCGCGGCGCGCGGGTCGAGCTATACCGACAAGCAGGAATTGCCCTCGGGCCGGGCAGGCCCCACGTCCCGTGGACGGGCGATACTGCGTATCGCATGGGCCATCCGGAAGAGAAAACGCCACGAACAAAAACCCACAAAACCGGAAAAGACACACAGCTTACACGAAAAACAAAATCCATAAAAATAGCTGCAACAAAAAAATATTTCGAACGGGTTTGCCGTTTATCGGAAAGTCTTTATATTTGCAACTGAATCAAAATTGAAATCAATACAAAATTTGCAAGCTCCGGCAAATACCAGCGAGTGGCTGCGACAACACGGCATACGTCCGTCCGTTCAACGGATCGCGGTTATGGAGTACTTGTCGACCCATCGGACCCACCCGACGGCGGATGAAATTTACGGCGCGTTGGCCCCTCGAATCCCGACATTGTCCAAGACAACCGTCTACAATACCTTGGAACTGCTGGTGCGTCAGGGGGCGGCGACACAGATCGAAGTGGACCCGCACGGGATGCGGTTCGACGGGGATTTGCGACCTCACGGACACTTTTTTTGCACCGAGTGCGGAGCTTTGCACGACATTTTTTTCGAACCGGAACGACCGGAAATCCCGATGCCGGATGCAACGTTTCTCGCTGCGGGACATACCGTTCGGACGACTCAACTCTATTATAAAGGTATCTGCGCGCGGTGTCGGCAAGAAGAGCGGCCCGGCGACAACGGAACAAACCAATAACAACCAACTTAAAATCAATCTGTCATGAAGAAGAAATTCATCTGCACCGTCTGCGGTTACATTCACGAAGGGGACGAAGCGCCGGAAATTTGCCCGCAGTGCAAACAGCCGAAGAGCAAGTTCAAAGAATATGTCGAACAGGAAGGCGGTCTGCATTTCGTCGACGAACACGTGATCGGGGTAGCCAAAGGGGTAGATGCCGAAGTGCTCGAAGGGTTGAAAGCTCACTTTACGGGCGAATGCACCGAAGTGGGTATGTACCTGGCAATGAGCCGTCAGGCCGATCGCGAAGGGTATCCGGAGATCGCCGAAGCCTTCAAACGCTACGCGTGGGAAGAGGCCGAACATGCCGCCAAGTTCTGCGAACTGCTCGGCGAAGTGGTTTGGGACACCAAAACCAACGTCAAAGCACGGATGGAAGCCGAAGCCGGAGCTTGCGAAGACAAAAAACGGATCGCTACGCGGGCTAAGGAACTGGGCCTGGATGCCATTCACGACACGGTGCACGAGATGTGCAAAGACGAAGCTCGCCACGGCAAGGGTTTCGAAGGGCTCTTCAACCGCTACTTCAAGAAGTAAGAGATCTTTTTTCTCTTCGAATTTATTCTGTTCGGACCGGCTATTACAAGTCGGTCCGAACTTGTTTTTGGAGCGAGCTCCAGCCTGCGAGGGCCCAGCGGCACCCCAGCGGCACCCGGACGACAAAACAAACCTCTACCCCGCCGGAACCAACCGACAGTATCCGGAAAATTCGTTAGCTTTGCCGAGCTTATGGAACGTGCGATACTACTGATTTACACCGGTGGGACCATCGGGATGAAGACCAACCCCGAGACCGGGTCGCTGGCTCCGTTCGACTTCGCGCAGATCGGAAACGAAGTGCCCGAGCTGCGGAAATTCGGCGTACGGATCGAGACCATCACGTTCGATCCCGTGATCGACTCCTCGAACGTCAGTCCGACAGAGTGGATCCGACTGGCCGAAACGATCCGCGACAACTACGAACGGTACGACGGTTTCGTGGTCCTGCACGGCACCGACACCATGGCCTATACCGCATCGGCGCTCAGCTTCATGATGGAGAACCTGGCCAAACCCATCATCTTCACCGGGAGCCAGATCCCGATCGGCGTGTTGCGAACCGACGGACGCGAAAATCTGATCTCGGCCATCGAAATCGCAGCCGCAGGGGCAGTGCCCGAGGTGTGTATCTACTTCCAGAACAGCCTCTTGCGCGCCAATAGGACCATCAAGTACAACGCCGAACACTTCAACGCTTTCCGAAGCCCGAACTATCCGCCCCTGGCCGAGGCCGGAATCGTCATCAAGTACAATACACCTTATATAAGGAAAGTCGACAGTTTTTTGCCCTCGCTGAAGGTGAACACCCGCCTCGAGACACGGGTGGCGGTGGTGAGGATCTTTCCGGGGTTGCGGCCCGAGATCTTCCGGGCGATGCTCGGAGTGGAAGGACTGCGGGGCGTGGTGCTGGAGACCTACGGAGCGGGGAATGCACCGACCGACGGGTGGTTCGTCGAAACGGTGGCCGAGACCATCGCACGCGGGGTGGTGGTGATGAACGTCACGCAGTGCGCTGCCGGGAGCGTCGACATGGAGTTGTACGACACCGGGAGAGCCTTGTTGCGGGCGGGTGTGGTCAGCGGGCGCGACATGACCACCGAAGCGGCCTTGGCCAAACTCATGTACCTGTTGGGCGAAGAGCTGCCGGCGGGGCAGCTGGAACACTACCTCCACACGCCGATCCGAGGGGAAATAACCCTCTGAGAAAGAGCGCCCGGGAACGAGAAATTTCACCCGGTGTTGTGTACAAAAAATATTTATTCTAACTTTAACGCATAAAAACGGCTCTCAACGGCGGTTCTTTCGCTTCGGCGGGAGGGCTTTCGCCGCACGCAAACGATTGACAGCCAGCACCGATCGCACGGTCGGCCTGCATGCGACACAACAGGGAGGAATGTCCGAGTGGTCGAAGGAGCACGCCTGGAAAGTGTGTATACCTCAAAAGGGTATCAAGGGTTCGAATCCCTTTTCCTCCGCAATAGACGGTCTTGAAAAACGATCGTTGCCGCCAGGGCGGCTTGTCCGAATGGCCGAAGCCAACCCGAGCTTGCTCGGTCGGAGGCTTTCGGGCATTCGGACAAAAATGCGAAGCATGAATCGTTTTACAGGACGGAGATTGCAGGGAGCCCGCCGGGAGACCAGGGATCACGGAGCGAATGCGACGTAATCCCGAAAAAATGGAGGGGCCAGGAAAAAACAAGTCGCGCAGCGACGCTGTTAATCCCTTTGGGCAAACCGAAAGCCAGAACAAACAGGTCGCAAAAGCGACGCACACCACGCCGGAACAACAACAAAAACAAATAAAACTAATCAAAATCTTACCGTCACTATGAAAAAACTTCTGACAATCGTGTCTATGGCAGGTCTTCTGACCTTCGGCACCGCGAACCTGTACGCTCAAGAGGCAGATTCGACCAACGCTGCGCAGACCGAACAGACGACCGACGAGGCGGCTGCTGTGGAGGCTACCACTACCGATGCCGTTGCCGCTGAAGAAGGCGAAGACCTCGGCGGGCAACCGATGCACCAGGCGCTGAAACAGAAATTCATCGAAGGGGGTGTGGGCTGGATGTCACCGATCCTGCTCTGCTTGATCCTCGGTTTGGCGATCGTGATCGAACGGGTCATCTACCTGAACCTCGCTACGGTCAACACCAAAAAACTCCTCGAAAAAGTCGAAGAAGCACTCAAGAACGGTGGCGTGGAAGCTGCCAAAGAGGTGTGCCGCAACACCCGCGGGCCGGTCGCATCGATCTTCTACCAAGGGCTGGATCGTGCCGGCGAAGGGCTGGATGTCGTGGAAAAATCGGTCGCTTCTTACGGCTCGGTACAGGCCGGGATGCTCGAAAACGGGATGTCATGGATCTCGCTCTTCATCGCTCTGTCGCCGATGCTCGGGTTTATGGGGACTGTCGTGGGGATGATCGCGTCGTTCGACTCGATCGAAGCGGCAGGGGATATCGCTCCGTCGCTGGTGGCAGGGGGGATGAAAATCGCCTTGTTGACCACCGTGGCCGGGCTTATCGCCGCTGTGATCTTGCAGCTGTTCTACAACTACTTGCTGGCTAAGATCGACAGCATCGTCATCTCGATGGAAGATGCCTCGATCTCGCTGGTAGACATTCTGACCAAATACCTGAAAAAATAATTGCGCGCGCTGAGACGGTAAACCGCGCGCACCGACCGCGTCGGGGGAGACAGAGAGCAGAGAGGCGGGCACACACCGACCTCTATTATAGAATAGATTCGGCGGACCTGACTTTCCCTCTCTCTCGGCTCTTCCCTCGCGCGGCACCCGGCCTCGACACAGCCCGGGGATGCGCAACCCGCTTACCGCAGAGCGTGCCTTTCGGCACTACTTAGAACAAACATGAAATACTTACCCATAATCAAATACGTCCTGCTTATCGTATCGGCCGTTCTGTTGGCATTCGGCATGGTGCAGGGCGAAGGGAGCGTGGCCCTCGACGTGATGCTCGTGTGGTCGCTGGTGATGGTGCTGCTGACCATTGCGCTGACCGTCATCATGCCGCTCGTGGCGGTGTTCCAGAACCCGAAAAGTGCGGTTCGATCGCTCATCGGGCTGGGGATTCTCGTCGTGGTATTCCTCATCTCGTATGCCTTGGCTACCGACGATCCGATACGGCTCGCTTCCGGCAAAATCATGGACGACTCGTTCGAACTCAAGTTCAGCGACACCTCGTTGTGGATGACCTACATCACCTTTGCCGGCGTTATCCTGAGCATCCTCTACGGGGAACTCTATAAAGTCTTCAAAAAATAACCGCTGCGTACCATGGCGAAAAGAAAAGTTCCAGAAATCAACTCCGGATCCATGGCCGACATCGCGTTCCTGTTGCTCATCTTCTGGCTGATGACAACCTCGATGAACGTCGACTCGGGGATCGCCCGGAAGTTGCCGCCGCTGGTCGAGCAGGACAACGACCCGGGGATGGACGCCCATGAGCGGAATGTGCTCATGGTGTTCGTCAGCGGGAACAACCAGCTCCTCGTGGCCGGACAACGGATGGACATCGGCGGGCTGTGTGAAAAGGCCAAAACCTTCATCACAAACCCGACCAACGACCCCAATATGCCGGAAAAGGAGATGACCGATATTCCTCTGCTGGGGAAATATCCGGTCAGCAAAGGGATCGTTTCGCTCCAGAACGACCGGGGAACCAGCTACGAAACCTACCTCAAGGTACAAAACGAGCTGACTCGGGCTTACAACGAAGCGAAAGAAGACCTCTCGCAACAGAAGTTCGGACGGGCTTTCACCGACCTGAACGACGAACAGCGGAAGGCCATCAACAAAGCGATTCCGGTCAAGATCTCAGAAGCCGAACCGCGTAACTTAACAGGAGGGAGGTAGCGTACTAACATGGCACAGTTTCAACGTAAAGGAGGAAAAGGGGCCCCAGGGATCTCTACCTCATCGCTGCCGGACATCGTCTTCATGATTCTGTTCTTCTTCATGGCCACCACCACCATGCGTGAGGTGGAACTGAAAGTGCAGATCGACTCTCCGAAGGCTTCCGAAGCACAGAAACTCGAAAAAAAATCGCTGGTAAGCTACATCTACGTCGGACCGCCGACCAAGGCTTTGGCTGCGCAGTTCGGGACCGCACCGCGGATCCAGTTGAATGGCGCGTATAGTACGCTGACCAATATTACGGAGTTCGTGGCGGCAGAGCGCGACAAGCTCAGCGAAAAAGACCGGCCGGATATGACCGTCAGCCTGAAGATCGACGCCAACACCAAGATGGGGTTGGTGACGGATATCAAGCAGGAGTTGCGACGGGCTAATGCGCTGTCGATCAGCTATGCGGCGGCTAAGGATAAGGGCGAGGGGAACCAGTAAACACTATTTGGGGGGAAGGGGATATTTTATGCCTCTTGCTCTTTGTATCTCTGATAGAAGGAGGGACTTGATGAATTCAAGTCCCTCTTTCTTATTAGTGGCCATTTCAGCGGCATTCTCGCCCGTCAGGCCCCAGCAAAACGAAGTTTACCTACGGTTTTCTCCTCGCCGCTCGGCAAAGCGTGCGAGCCCGCTTTGCTCTCGCTGGCAGCGTCGATTTGCCCGTCCACGGGACGTGGGGCCCGCGCGGCCCGAGCGCAGTCGAAGAAGTTTGCAGCCAGCAGGCTCGGTTCGAGTGCCGAGCGGCACCCCGCCCGCTTTAAGAGGGATTTCATTCGTTGTGCGCGAGCACAATCGAGATGAAATCCCAGCGGGCGACCGTAAATAAGCCCCGCGCGCCGCGCCTAAAGTAGCGAAATCGTTCAAACGCGTTTTTTGCGTTTGAACAGGATTCCGCTGGCACGCGGGCCATGCAAGTAGTCCCCGGCAGGCCCGGCTGGAGTGCTCAGCGGCACCGGCCCCGGGCTTCCGCGGTAATAACAACGGTTTGTTGTGGGGCGTCGGCTACAGCGGCTATGGCAGATCGTCGACGATTCCGACGGGGAGTGGCAGTGCCCGTACTTGGGCTTTCAGCTACGGCTTTCTCGCCCGACAGGCCAGCAAAACGCCCTGTGGGCGCGGTTTTCCGTTGCGTTGCCTCCAGAAATAGGGATGACGCTGGGCACTCGAAGACTGCAACTT
>CAJTNK010000104.1 GCA_910577885.1 uncultured Rikenella sp. | reverse complement strand
AGAGGAAAGAGTTATATTCTCCCCGAGAGGGTCGGGGCCCGACGGGGGACTGGGAGGCTTCGTCCCGGGGTCCAGCGGCACCTATTCCTGGAGGCAACGCAACGGAAAACCGTAGGCACGGTGATCGTTGCCCTGCGAACTGCTCCCGCCAGTGTAGAAGTTCAAGAAGTGTGCATTGCCACTCTCCGGCGGAATCGTCGACGACCAGCTGTATCCGCTGCCGCCGACGTCACGTAAGGCACCGAAGCTGCTGAAATTTCCGCTGTCGCGGAAGCCCGGGGCCGGGCCAGGTGTCCGAAAAAAACCAGCCTTCGCGTGCCGAGCGGCACCCCTGGGCCGGAGGCGGTTCAATTTCAACGAAAAAATCCGTGCAAACGGCCCGAAAATCGGTTATCTTTGTTCGAAGAGATGAAGTTTCTGATCGTGCATAACCGGTATAGCCGCTCGGGCGGCGAGGAGGGCGTCGTCGAGTTTCAGCGGAGGCTGTTGGAGCGGCGCGGGCATAGCGTCGTGGTGTATGAACGCGCGTACGACGAGGTGCGGCGGTGGCGCTTCGGACGGTTCGCCGCCCTGTTTTCGGCGCTCTACAACCGGCGAGCGGTCGGAGAGGTGCGCCGGATCGTTCGCCGGGAGAGGCCCGATGTGGCGATCGTACATAACCTCTTTCCGGTTGTTTCGGGGGCCGTTTTGCCGGTGCTGAAACGGGGCGGTGTGCGCGTATTGATGACCTTGCACAACTACCGGCTGGTGTGTCCGATCGGGTTGTTTTATACCCGGGGAGAGATTTGCGAGCGGTGTGGGTTCGCGTTCGGGCGGGAGTGGAACTGTCTGCGGCGGAGGTGCGAAGGGTCGTGGGCCGGGAGTTTCGGGTTTTCGCTGCGCGGGTGGTGGAGTCGGCGGAGGGGATATTTTTCGAAATCGGTGGATCGGTTTTTGGCCTTGTCGGCGTTTCAGCGCGAGGTGGTGAGCCGTTATACGGGGATTCCCGTCGAACGGTTTGCGGTGGTTCCCAATGCGGTGGATCCGGCCGAGATGCCGGTGCCGACGCGGGAGGCGTTGGAGGCGCGGAGGCGGTATGTCGCTTATGTCGGGCGGCTGAGTGCGGAGAAGGGGATCGATCTGCTGTTCGAGACCGCGCGGCTGTTGCCTGCGGTGGAGTTTCGGGTGGCGGGCGAGGCGGCCGAGGGGTATCGGTTGCCGGAGGTGCCGGAGAATGTGCGGCTGATGGGAAAATTGGACCGACAGCAGCTGGCTGATCTTTATGCCGGGGCTGTGGGAGCGGTGGTGACGAGCCGGTGGTACGAGGGTTTTCCGTTGACGGTGGTCGAGGCGATGTACTACGGCGTGCCGGTGGCGGTGCCGGAGTTGGCCGGGATGCCCGAGATGGTCGACCGGGGGAGGTGCGGCGCGATTTATGCGCCGGGCTCGGCCAAGGAGTTGGCGGAGGTGGTGCGCGGGTGGGTCGACGAGCCGCAGCGGGCGGCGGAGCTGGGAGCCGGGGGGCGGGAAAGGGTCTTGACGTGCTATGGGCCGGAGGCGTATTATCGGGCATTGATCGAAAATGCGACGGACGGAGTTTAAATCCAAAATATTTCAGGGTATGAATAACGGCTGGTTGATTTTTGGGATTTTGCTGGTGGTGCTGTTCGGCGGCTGGGCGTGTCGGAACGGCGCGGCGGCTGGCGAAACGAAGCGGGTGGAGGAGCAGGGGGTGAATACGACGGATACGACGGCCGCGGACACGACTGCCAATCTGTTGGACGGGGTGTTGGATTTGGACGCTTGGACCTCGGAACCGATCGAGATCGATCCGCGGGATACGATAAATATTCCGCCGGCGGTGCGTGCGGCGGCGGAAGGGTGGTATGGTGGCGATTTGTTTCTTAAGTATCGGGGGACTATGCCGGACGGAATCGAGGTGTATGGGGTAGCTCCTGCGGTGACGGGGTTGTTCGTGGGGTGGCTCCCGGTTTTTCTGTGGAAAGAGGGTCGGGTGGTCGGGATATATGGGCAGGGGGTGTCGGGGAAAACTCTGAAAAAAGTGGAGCGTAAGCCTTGTACGGTCACGGTGCCGAAGAAGATGACGGGGCAGGAGGAGCGGAGGTTTCGGAAGTCGGTTCTTGGACTGGCCTACGAGGGGTGGACGCTTTGGTACATCGGTCGGAAGGCGAACGGAACCCGGGTGTATGGGGCTTTTTCGCCTTGGGCTCCGAGAAGAAAAATGTCGATGTATGTTGTGTTGTGGTCCGAAGAGGATTCTATATGGTATGTTGGGCACATGATGGCGGCCAACGAGTTGGAGAAGCTGGTGGAGCGGGTGCGGATTCCGGCGGCGGTGCAGGAGGCGGCCGACCGGTGGGCGGGCGGGCAGTTTCAGCCGCTCGAACGTTACGGTGTGACGCCGGACGGAACCGAGGTCTATGTGGTCAAGATGCCGGAAGGGTCGTTGACGGGGTTGCCCGAGCTGTTTATCTGGAAAAGGGGGCGGGTTCGGAATGTTAGCGGCTTGGCGGCTTTGGCGCTGCTCCGGCAGGTGGCGGAAGAGTGACGGAAGAGTGACCCCCGCCCCTCGGCTGTGTGTTACAGCCACGCCGCCTCCACCGGCTGCTTGTCCATGTAGTTCGGAAACCGGAACGACGGCATTCCCACAGCCATCCCAGCCTGAATGCGTCGCCCCTTGTCGAGCCCCAGCAGCTCGGCGAACCGCCCTCGGCGATCCTGTCCGACTGCCGAGCAGACGAACCCGGTGTAGAACTGCGAAACCCCCAGGCTCTCAGCCATCAACGACCCGTTCTGATAAGCCAGGTTGGCATCCGCCTGGCCGAACCTCGCTCCGGCGGGCGTGTGGATGAACAGCACGGCCGTCGCCCCGCGTAGAATCAGGTCCTCGCCCTGCTCACGCCAGGCGGCCACCAAGCGGTGGAAATTCGGCAGGTATCGGTACACCTGCGGCATGATCCGCCGCAACACCGGCCTCAGAATCGGGTTTTCCAACTTCCGCGCCACGCCGTCGAACGTGTCGATCGTCAGTTCGATCACCCTTTTCAGCCGTTCCGGATCGGTCATCCACGTAAACCCTACCTCCTGCGCATTACTGGCGGTCGGCGCGCGGTGAGCCGCCTCCAAGATCAGCTCCAGTGACTCGCGCGGAACGGGCTTCCGCGAAAAAGCCCGGTTCGACCGCCGTGCCCGACAGAGCGCCAACACCTGTTCCGGCGTCGGCAACCCTGCGCGATCGATCGGGTGGATCGTGTCGGCCGGAAAAGCCGAGTGCACCACCGCCCCCGTCGGACACACCGCCGCACAATGGCCGCACACAATGCAGCTCGATACGTTTTGCAGACCGATGGCCCCCCTCTCTCCGGACTCTTGGCTGAAAATATGGGCCGGACACACCGCAACACAATGACCGCAGCGGATACAACTCGTCGCTTCAATCCCGAGACTGATTCCCATAACCGAATGTTAGTTTATACCCTACAAAAATACTTTTTTATTTGAAACACGTTCTTTAGCGACGGGAGGGAACTGTTCTTTTTGTGAACAAAAAGAACCAAAAAAACTTTCGGGAATGCTGACGCATTCCATGGGCTACCGTAGTCAAGAGCCTTGAGTCCTTTCTTTTGGGGTGGCACTTTTTGTGGACGCGCTTAGGCTGCGAGAAACTTTAGGCGCGCCCACAAAAGGCCACCCCAACAAAGTGGGCCAGAGCATTAGCTTGCGGATGCCTAAGGCGTAGCGTATGCTATCTGAAAGTCTTTTGGGTACCTTTTCTTCAGAAAAGGTACGGTACCTGCTCGTAGCCAATGATTGTATCTCAAATAAGAAGAATTGTTTGTAGGTGTGCAAATAATATGCGAACTTTCGACCGATGGAGTGGGGAGAAGGGGGGTAGTATTAAAAAAATAGGGAGTCAGGTATGTTTTTCAGGGAGCCCGAGGAGGCGGAGAAGAATCCGTTTCGGAATTATCGTCATACGGCGTCGGTGGTCGGTTTGCCGGCCTTTGTTTGTGTTTTGTTGTTGGTGTTGGCATCGGTTCAGCCGTTTGCGCCGCATGGGGTGGCACTGTGGGTGTGGTGTGCGGCGGGGATGGCGATAGCCGGGACGGTGTTGTGGGCGATGGGGTGTGTGGCGATCCGCGGGCAGCGGGAGCGCGGAAATCCGCATTGTGCCACGCGGATCGGGCGGTGCTATATGTTGGCGGTTTTTTTGGCCGCCGGACTCGGAGCGCTCGGGACGGGGGCTTTGGTGGTCGGGTTGCTGAGCGGTTGGCTGCTGTTGCGGATCGGGATTCTGCTGCCGGCCATGGTGGTGGCGCTGACGGTGGCGCTGGTGGGCGGGGGTGTCTTGTGGCATGCGGTGGGCAAAAGGGGGTAGGGCGAGGGGGCCGGAAAAAGAGAGCCCCGCGCCAACTTCTGGCGCGGGGCTGCCGCTATAAAAGCGAATCCCTTACTATTGCCGGAAATCCACTTTCCACCCTTTAGCCTCCGCGAGGCGGTAGTCTCCGGCCGTGCCTTGGTTGACAAAGATGTTTCCCTCCCCTTGACCTACCACCGGCAGATCGTTGTAGATCTGACTCGTGGCCTCTACCGACAGTGGATTGCCGTAGCAGACCAACCATTTCAACTGCGTATTTTTGCTAATATCCAACGAGGTCAATTCATTGTAGGAGCAGGCCAAAAGATCCAACGGTGTACATTCGCTGACATCCAGTGTGGTCAATAAATCATTCCCGCTGCAGTCCAACTCTTTCAACTGTGTACACCCGCTGAGATCCAGTGAAGTCAGTTTAGTGTCGAAGCAATTGAACCTTTGCAACCGATCGCAATGGTTCAAAACAACAGAAGAAAAATCCGCTTTTTTTTGGAGTCTCAATAAAGTCATGTCGCCGCCTTGGCCGGAAATCTTCACCGAATAACTCCCGACTTTGTCATATGGGTGGGTATATTCCGCCCCCTCATACTTATACCACTCATGCCCGGCGTCACTTTCTTTTTTTAACTCTTTTAACTCGGGCATCTGTATGTTTTCCAACACCGTCCCGTCTCCCCAATCGATCGTAACAGTACCTGTACCGGCCAGTTCGACCCCAAATTTGCTTCCGTGGGAGTCGGTGGATTCATATTCTGCCGTCAGTTCGACGCTCCACGAAGGGTTGGAATTGTTCTCCCCGGCCGGGGTGTTCGTAAGTTACGTTTCCATAAGCTAATCATTTTTCTGTCCCTCCCCCCCCTCCTCCGGCAACAAAAAAGGCTGTCTGCCCAACCTCGGGAAAACAGCCTCTGCGATAGTGTGACACCGACAGGACTCAAACCTGTAACCTTCTGATCCGTAGTCAGATGCTCTATTCAATTAAGCTACGGTGCCTGCTTTTGCATCACAAAAGTAGCGCTTTTTCGGATAATTCCAAAATTTATATCCCTATCTTTGTAAAAATCTATCACCCCTCCCACCTATGAGATCTCTCGACGAACTACAACGGGCCATTCTGCTGGACAACTATCGGATCGAGTCGAGCGAAGCGCTCGACTTGTTGCACGAGGCGCAGACCGATGAGCTGGCGCGGGTGGCCGATGCGATCAGGCTGCACTTTTGCGGTACGCGGATCGATACTTGCTCGATCATGAACGCGCGTTGCGGCCGGTGTTCGGAGGATTGCAAGTGGTGCGCTCAGTCGGCGTGGCACGCGGCGCAGGTCGATACCTATCCGCTGACTTCGGTCGACGAGGCGTTGCGCCATGCCCGAGACAATCACGACAAAGGGGTCGGCCGATTTTCGCTCGTCACCAGCGGACGCAGGCTCACCGACGAGGAGGTGGACCGGTGTGCGGAGATCTACCGGGCCATCGGCGAAGCCTGTCCGGGGTTCCGGGAGGGGAGGTTGTGTGCTTCGATGGGGCTGCTCGACCGCGAGCAGCTCCATCGCCTCAAAGAGGCCGGAGTCGGCACCTACCACTGCAACATCGAGTCGGCACCTTCCTATTTCCCGAGCCTCTGTACGACCCATACGGTAGACCAGAAACGGCAGACGCTCCGGTGGGCGAGCGAGGTGGGGCTCCGGCTTTGCTCCGGTGGGATCATCGGCATGGGCGAGTCGGCCGAACAACGGGTCGAGATGGCTTTCGCCTTGCGGGAACTGGGCGTGGGGTCGATCCCGATCAACGTCCTGAATCCGATCCCCGGCACGCCTCTCGAACACATGCCGCCGCTCGAGGCGGACGACATCCTGCGGACTTTCGCCCTCTTCCGGATCATCAATCCGCAAGCCCACATCCGGTTTGCAGGCGGTCGGACGTTGCTCGACCGCGACACTCAGCAACGCGCTCTGCGCGGAGGCGCGAATGCGGCGATCGTCGGTGACCTCCTCACCACCATCGGCTCCCGCATTGCCGATGACCGAGAGATGTTCGCTCACTGCGGCTTCCTTTGGTAGTTAATGAAATAGGTATACTTTGTGACGGGCTGAGACTGTCCCTTTTTTATTCAATATCCTTTTTTGGCTACTGTACGGAACTGTTCTTTTTGTGAACAAAAAGAACCAAAAAAAC
>CAJTNK010000103.1 GCA_910577885.1 uncultured Rikenella sp. | reverse complement strand
CGCGCTTAAGGCCGACACGGCCCGGTTCGAGTGCCGAGCGGCACCCCGGGGCCGGGCCGCTCGGCACTCGAAGACTGGGGGACTTGGCCCAAAAAATCCGCCTCGACGACAAAAAAATACCCCGAAAAGGTACAAGAAAATCCGATAGCCCCCCTTGATTTTCCGTAAAGTTCGTAAATTTGGAGAATCATACCGAGGGAAGAGGCATCATGAAAACCGAAAACCATCCGACGAAAAAAAGAGGACGTTTCATCCGACAGCTGCGACGGTTCGGAACCTTGTTGTGCGGCATCGCGTGGTTGTGGAGCGGGGCGACGGCCCAAGCGGCATACAGAGGACTGCCCGACAGCCTCTCCGCACCGGTGAGCAACTACGCCTCCGACGAGGATTATGTCCTGATCTTCAACTCCTACAGCGAGACCGCACCGTGGAGCGGCCGGGTGATCGAGGCCGTCACCCGGGAACTCGAAGAGCTGTCGCCCAGAACCTTGGTGCTGACCCACAACCTCAACACCATCCTCGTCCACACCGAAAACGACCTGCGGAACATGCACCGCCGGATCGACTCGACCTACCGGCAGCGGCCGCGGCTCATCGTTTACGTCGGGTCGGTCAGCTGGGCCTTTCTGCACGAACGAGCCGAAGCGAAATGGGGCTCGGTACCGTCCGTGGTGCTGGCCAACGTCGATTTCATCGGCCCACAGAAATACTACCTCGACAAATCGGCCATTCCGCCGCAGGAACGAACCCCGTTCGCCGACATCGTAGAACAGTACAAAGGGGCTTTGAATGTGGTCTGCTACCCGATGTACGTGCGCGAGACGATGGCC
The DNA here is from genome assembly GCA_910577885.1 of uncultured Rikenella sp. GTDB lineage: Bacteria > Bacteroidota > Bacteroidia > Bacteroidales > Rikenellaceae > Rikenella. Next base: position 5,782 of record CAJTNK010000103.1, on the reverse strand, counting down.
ATGATGTCGCTGGTGCATCCGGAGATGGAGGAGCTGTGTTTCATCTCGGACGGCACGTGGATCAGCGGGCAGATGCGCGGCGAAGTACAATGGGCCGCCCAGACCGATTTTCCGGAGCTGCGGGTCGACTACCTCACCTACCCGCAACTCTCGACCTTCGACCTGATCGACTCGCTGTACTCGATCGGCGCGGAATCCGGCGTGCTCTATTGCTCGTGGATCAAACAGGCCGAACGGGGCACCTCGGTGGTGGAAGACGCCCCCTACGGAATCATCAGCAAGTATGCGCGCCAACCGGTGTTCGTGCTGGTGGACATCGGGATCGACATCGACAGCGACGTCATCGGCAGCTACTGCATCACGCGGGACACCGTGATGCGATCGGCCCGGGAGGCGATCATCCGGTCGTTCAACGGCGAACCCGGCGAGTGTCGGGTCGTGCGCTCGGCCAGACCGGTGTTCGACTACCTGTGCCTCTCGCGGCAGGGATTCGATCCGAACCTCCTGCCCCCGGACACCCTCTTCTACTGGAAACCCGACAGCTTTTTCGTCCAATACCGCAACCTGATTGTCGGCGGCATCGGCCTGTGCCTCTTGCTGCTGACGGTCATCGTGCTGCTCCTGCACAAGCGACAGCAGCAACGACGCGCCTTGAACTACATGGACCAATACTACACCTTGGTCGATAACATGCCGGTAGGATACGCCCAAATCGAAGTGGTGACCGAAGAGGAAACCACCGGCAAACTGAAATCGGAGGCAGACCTGGTGATTCGCGACGTGAATCCGGCTTTCCGGCGCGAGTTCGGCGGAAGAGGAGGAGGACCGGCACAAAAAGACGAAAACGCGGAAGAGATCATCGGCCGAAAGGTCGGCGAGGGGGATCCGGTGCAGATCGACCAGGCCCGGCAGATCGCCGCCAAGGTCCTGCGCGAACGGCGCACCGTGACCACCTTCCACTACGTCCGCAAAACCGGCAAGTACTACAAAGTGGTCTTCGCACCGTCGCATAAGGACCGGCACATCCACATCTTCTGCTCGGACAACACCGTCCTGCTGCGGACCGAAGAGCGGCTGGTGGCGGCCAACCGGCGGTTGAAACGGGTGCTGCGGGCGGCCGAGGTGCTGCCTTGGCAGTGGGACTTGAAGACCGGGACCATCCGACTCGGACTGGTCGACTCGTCGAACGACCGCGGCGAAGAGGACGATGCGGAGGAGGCGGAAGGGAGCCGGTTCACCCTCTCGGTGCTGGAGTGCCTCGACCGGATCCACACAGAGGATCAGGAGCGTATTCGGCAGGCCTTTCGCACGCTGGTCGAGGGGAAGGCGACTTCGGTTTGCGAGACTTTCCGACTCGTGGGGAGCAAACTGCATTACGAGCGAGTCGAAGTACGGGGCGTCGTCGACGAGCGGGATGCGGATGGGAAACCGGTGACGCTGGTGGGCTCCTTTCGGGAGATTTGAACGATTCGAGGGGGGGGGCGAGATTGAGGAAGAGCCCGCTACTCCCCCTCACTCGCAAAAAACACGCAGGGCGGCAACCCCTTTCGGGTTGCCGCCCTGCTGCATTTTTCTTCTCGCGCCACTCGCCGCCTGCGCACCCACCGCCGCAACCCCCTACATCGGCAAATTCCCCACCTCGTCCTTCGAGCACACCGGCAGCTTACCCTCACTCCCCATCCGCACGAAAACCGTCGCACAAAGCACCGTCCACTGGTCGCCGTACGTCATCGTACTGCTGTGGCTATACCCCAAGCAGTGCCCATATTCGTGGAACATCGCCTGGCGCGCATAGTTGTGCGGGTGGCTCCCCGGCGGCGTCGCGTCGAAGTAAACCCCCGTATAACAATAATTCGCCAAGCCGTAAGTCTGTCCGCCGCCCAAGCCGCCGACCCCCGCCACGCAGCCCAGCACAAGCCCGCCATGGCTCCGGATCCGCTGCCGCAAGCCATCGAGATCGATCGGATTCCGGCCGTTGTCCAACAATCGACCCTCGTATTTGTTCATCTCTTCGTTGAACTCCTCGGACGAGAACATGAAAGCCATGTTCAACGCCAGCGCCACCCCGTGACGGCACAACAGCGGATTCATATGCCGCCAGTAGGCATGTCCGTTGTCGGCCGAATAGGCCGAAAAACGGATGTACCACCGGCTGTCGATCCGCCGGACCTTTTCCATGAACGGATCGTCGGTCCGGATCACGAGCGACACCTCTTCGTTGGTCAGACCGGGCTGAGCCGGCACCACGATCTTCCGTCCGCCGGCCGTGGTGAACGTACGCTCCGAGCTGACCACCGGCAGCGGAAACGAAGCCTCCATGAAAGGATAGATCCGGTCGAAGTGTGCCAGCTCGACGAATTCCGGACTGAACTTGTTGAACCGGCACAGGATTTTCACATCCCGAATCTCCACCGGCGAGTAGAACCTCACCCGCAGCCGATGGTCCTCCGCCACGGAGACCTGCAGCGGCGCATTGGGATAAAACGACCGCCGACTCGCAGAATAAAAGACCCCCCGCGGTTCGTCGGCCAGGAACATGGTGTCCGTCCCGAAGCGTTCGAAGTCGCTCTCGCGCACATAGAGCAGCCCTTCCCGACTCTCCGGATGCTGGTAGTCGATCCGGATGCGAGCCACCCGCCCGGCCTCGATCCGACACCCCGAAAAACGGTACCGCCGCACGAAACTCGTCCCGTCGCTGCGTTCCGAATCGACCGTGACGGTCCCCGACAGCGCCCCCAGGCTCGGCAGCGAGTAGAACGACCGGTTCCGGGTCACATCATACGTCCCGATGCCCCCCGCTCCGCCGTATCGACCGGCCGCGTCGAGCGTCGTACAGACCGCCTCCGACGGGTCGTCGAACTCGACCTCCACCCGGCGGATAAACCGCTCCATGTACTCCGACGAGAGGTTCAGGTCGACATCCACCCGTCCCACACACCGTTCCATCAGGACTGTCTGCGCCATCGGCGCCTGTTCGCGTCCGATGCTGAGCTCCACCCGCCGGTAGAAAAACTGTTCGTCGAGCGGCGCCTCCGCCTCCGGGTTGGCGAGCCACGTCTCGGCCAGCCGCTCCGGATCGCTCACCGTCGCACGGCCCGGCTCCGGCTCAGCCGCCGCCAGGAACGCGATCGTATAATCGCCCGCCTTCAACCCATCGACCGTCAGGCGCGAGAAGTCCGGCGAGAGTTTATGGGTATGCAGCGCGATCCGTTCGCCGCGGCTGTCGGTAATCACGTACCACATCCGCCCGATCCGCACCTGCTCTTCTTCCGTCCGTCCCGCGCGGGTCAGCGTCCCGGCACCGGTCGAATCCGTCGCCGAAGCCTCGCCGAACGAGAGCTGGAACGTCACCTGCCCCGGCTCCTGCCCCCCCAACTCCTCCCGCTCCGAACAGCTCACCCCCAGCCAAACCGCTCCCAGCACCCCCGCCACCAATTTCCATATCCTCCGTTTCATCTGTATGCCCTCCCCCGTATTTATTATTTCTTGACGCACCGCACGTATGCGAATCCTTCCATCTGCCACTGGTATTCATCAATCGTCGAGAGAGAATTGGTTGCCGCATTGAAACGGAGCCTGCGAAGCCACGCATACCCGCCCGGACACCCGGTCCGGTCGTTGGTCCACATCAAAGCCCAATTCCCGAAATCCGGATTGTTAGATGTCGACTTGTCGCCCTTATAGCCCGCCATCGGAATAAACAAGGTATTCCCCGTAGCGTCGGAGACAAGTTTCACGTAACGTTGCGTACCGCCCACGCCGGTCGGCGTCACGAGCGTCCCGTTCGCCACGTGAAGCGTCGCTGTGATCTGCTCCCCGTTCCCCGCCGTATAACTCCCCGGAATCTGAGCCGAAGCCGGCAGAATAGACTTCCACTCCGCCCGGGTCGGCACCCGATACCCCTCGGGACACGGCATATAAGCGTCGTTCGTCCACGGTGCATTGGCCGTCCCCTGATGCCCGAGGTCGTTCGAGGGGTTGTAGCCCTTCCAAGGCACGTACATATACATACGACCGAACTGGAACAGCCCCCCGACCGTATTGATCCAGCTGTCGCGGTACATCTCCTCGACGGTCATCCCGTCCAGCGGATAGACCTGATCGTCCAGCTTGCGACTCCGCGCATTGAAAGCCATCCAGGTAGCCCCCCCGATCTCGACGGTCTCGATCTGGTGGTCGCTGGGGGCGACACGTATCTCGACATAGTCGTACGACTCCTGCATCCACGGGCTCTTGAGGTGAACCAGCACGGAGTATCCCAAGCGTCCCTTGCCCTGCGGCGCCACCGAGACGTCGAACGTCGAAACGAAACCGGCCGGCGTCTCCTCGAGCTCCATGTTGCCGAGCTTCACATCGTCTCCCAGCCCTTCGACCTGGTCGATGTCGATGCGCGACTCGCCCACGAAAGCGAGCGTCATGCCGGTAGCCCCTTCGGCCGGCACCTCGACGAGGTTCCGGTCGTAGTCGACCTGCACGCCGGTCGGAATCGTCGACCGGGCGGCGTCGATCAGGATCCTGTTTCCGGCATCCGGACTACCCACCACCGTACCGCCTTCGTCCCACGGTTTGACCTCCACCGTCCCCTCGACCGTCGCCCCGGCATTCCGCACCTCCAGCTCATAGACCTTGTTGCGTTCGACCGTAGGCAGCTCCATGTCCAGCTGCAACGGCGCCTCTTTGTAGGTCCCCAGCACCCGCACATGCACCGGGCGCGGACTCTCGAACAACCGGAAAACACCCGCCTGTTCGCCCTCGACTCCCTCGCCGTCGAACACCTTCCGATAGGTCACCGTCTCGTCCGACACCGGAGTACCCTCCAGGAAAGGATAGATCTCCGCCGGCGCATCCTTGATGACGACCTCCCGGATACGAATCTGCTTATCGGCCGTCGTATTGAGGTCGATCCGCGCCACGCTGCGTTTCAGCGAAACGACCGTCGAACCGCCCGCCCGCGTCTCCGCCTCATCGAGGTCCACCACCGCCGTCATGAACTCCGGCGCCGTATTATCGTGCAGGTCGCGGCCGATCGAGATCCGACGGAAATGCTCCTCGTCGATCGTCTCCCCCGACAGCGAAAAAGGCACGCCACACACGAAATAGAGTCTCGAAGCCTTCATCGCCGGAAGCGACACCGTCCCCTGTGCATCAGGCCGCACCTGCTGCTTGAGGTAGAACTCCCCGTTACTAAACTGGAACACGGACATTTCCGGCAACTGACCGGCCGTACCTTCGCTCTGCTGTTCCCCGTCGCGAAGGGTCAGCGAATAGCTGACATACCGACTTGCCGCCACTCCGTCCTGGTAGCGTTTATTCTCCGAACAGCCTCCCAACAACATGCCTCCGGCCAGTGCAACCAACACGGCCCGAAAACCCAAATTCCTCATATCCAACTCGTTAAGAAAAGTATTATAGCGGTTTGTTTTCCACAAAGCAAGGACTGCAAAAATATAAAATTTTTCCAACCGATCAACACTTCCCAAAATCCTCACCCCCTGTTTTTCTGCACCTTACCCGCCCGCACTCTCCCATCCCCCCGAACAACAAAAAAAGACGGTCCGCATCTTCCGATGCAAACCGTCTCCTACCGTGTAGCGGGGGGAGGACTCGAACCTCCGACCTTTGGGTTATGAGCCCAACGAGCTGCCAACTGCTCCACCCCGCGATCTCATTTCGACCACAAAGGTAACACCTTTTCGCAAATATCCAAACCTAAACCACGAAAAACTTTCCGACTCTCTCAAAACTCAATCTTTAGCGACTGTATGGAAACTGCTCTTTTTAA
>CAJTNK010000102.1 GCA_910577885.1 uncultured Rikenella sp. | reverse complement strand
CGCACGTTTTGCCGAGCGGCGAGGAGAAAACCGTAGGTAAACTTCGTTTTGCTGGAGCCTGACGGACGAGAAAGACCCCAGCAAAACACCCAACGGGTGCGAGCGGCACCCGGGCGAGAAAACAGTCAAAAACCGAAGCCCAAAGCAACCGCCCCCTACTTCAGCTCGATATTATGCTCCCTGCACCGCTCCCGCATCTCCTCCGGCCAAATACTGGCCTGCACCTCGCCGATATGCGCGCACCGCAGGAAAAACATACAGAGCCGCGACTGTCCGATCCCGCCGCCGATCGACAGCGGCAACTCGCCGCCGAGCAGCATCCGGTGATATTTCAAATCCTTCCGCTCTTCGTACTTCCCCGTCGCCCGGAGCTGCCGTTCGAGCGACTCGGCCGTAACACGAATTCCCATCGACGAGATCTCGTAAGCCGACTCCAACACCGGATTCCACAGAATCAAGTCTCCGTTCAACCCCACATACCCCTCTTCGTTTTCCGTGCTCCAGTCGTCGTAGTCCGGCGCCCGTCCATCATGCGGCTTTCCGTCGCCGAGCGGCGCACCGATCCCGATCACGAAAACAGCCCCATACTCCCTGACCACCGCCGTCTCCCGCTCCTTGGCGCTCAGCGTCGGATAGCGATCCAACAACTCCTGCGCATGCACGAAAGTCACCTCCGGCGGCAACACCGGCGTGATGTGCGGATGCCGCCGATAGACTTCTCCCTCGACCCGAAGCATCGCCCCGTAAATCTTCCGCACCACCTCTTTCAAAAAAGCCACGCTCCTCTCCCGAGGCCGAATGGTCCGTTCCCAGTCCCACTGATCCACGTACAGCGAATGAATATTGTCCAACTCCTCATCCGCCCGGATAGCGTTCATATCGGTATAGATCCCATACCCGGGCGCCACCTGATAGGCACCGAGTTTGACGCGTTTCCACTTGGCCAGCGACTGCACCACCTCGGCCTGCGCATCTCCCATATCCTTGACCGGGAAAGTCACGGCGCGTTCCACACCGTTCAGATCGTCGTTCAGCCCCATCCCCGAGAGCACGAACAGAGGCGCCGTCACCCGACGCAGCCCCAGCTCTTCGGCCAGCGCGACCTGAAAGGTCTCCTTGATCTCCTTAATGGCCTGTTCCTGAGTCTCGGGAACGAGCCGCGGACGATAATGTTCGGGAAAGTAAAGTGCCATCGGCCTGTTTTTAAAGGACAAAGATAGTGTTTTTCGGCCGATATCACAGGAGGTTCCGCGCCGTTTTTTGCAGCGTCTCTCCTCCGGCGGACCGCCATCGAATCTTTTGGTTCCTGTCCTCCGGCGGAGTTTGCGTACCCACGCTTCGTGTTTTTACCCGGCTGGCCGATTTCGGATGAACAAGCTTTAGCCGAGAAAACCCCAGCAAAACGCCCGGTGGGCCTGCCGAGCGGCACCGGAACCCCCGGGCTTCCGCGACGCGGGATCGCGAACCGGAGGCAGGTTGTATGAAGTCGGCTTCAGCGGTTATGGCTGGTCGTCGACCGCGCCGGGCAGCAATGCCCGCTACTTGCACTTCAACTACGGCTTTCTCGCCCGAATGGCCAACAAAACGCCCGGTGGGCGCGGTTTTCAGTTGCGGTGCCTCCGGGAATAGGGGTGTCGCTGGGCACTCCAACCCGGCCTGACGGGCGAGAAAGTTCGACCTCGGGTGCGGTGCCGCTCGGCACGCGAACCGGGCTGTGTCTACCTTAACAAAGGCCCGCGCCGTGACGCGAACGCGTCCGCCGCGGGGGCGCACCCATAGGGCGTTTTACTGGCCATTCGGGCGAAAAAACAGGCTTTGTCCGCGCGCCTTGGCGATTCATTCTATTTCGCCGAGTGCGAAATAGTTGAATCGCTCCTAAGGCGTGGCGCGCTATCCCGACGAGCATGAACTGGCCTCAGGCCGGCCGGGCCCCGCTTACGCCGCGGAGGCGCGCCCATAGGGCGTTTTACTGGCCATTCGGGCGAGAAACAATCTCTGTCCGCGCGCCAACGAAATCTTTTCAAACACGTTCCTTGCGTTTGAACGATTTCGCTACTTAAAGCGGGGCGCGCGGGGTTTGAGGGGACTGCGCTCCCGCGCGGGACCGCCTACTAAAGTCAAGAGAACCCCGACAAAAGCCCCAACGGGGCCTCGCGGTGAGCTGGCGATGCTCCGTATCGCTGGGGCCTGACGGAAGAGAAAATCCGACAAAAGAGCCTGCCGGAAGAGAAAAACCATCTCAGGCCCCACGGCCTACCGCGAGAGAACCGTAAAACGAACCCGAAGCGTATGTCCCGCGTCGTCCACCAGCGTCAGGACGTGTTCCCCCGTCTCCGGCGCGACCGTCAACGCATGGCCCGCCAACGACCCCGAACGAGTCGTTCCGAGGTAGCGGTTATCCAGGTGCCAGTGGATCTGCGCACTGTCCGCCCGGTGAGCCGCCCGGAAGACAAATCCCTGAGCCGCCCCCGAAAATCCTTTGGGGAGATAGAGCACCGCCCGGTGTTCGGGATAGATCAGGTCGAAAGGGCGAGAACCCGCCACCACCGGAGGCACCGCATAGTCCGAAGCCGACTGACGGTAGTAATACTCCGCCGCCGGAGGCAACACGAACCATCCGCGCACCGTTCCGTCACCCATCGCCACGGGCCGGTGGTAGGGACAGAGCGGCGTTCCGACCCCCGCCCGCGGGACCGGCAGCGTGTCGACCGGATCACCCGAAGCCACACACCACTCCGAAGCCCGATGGCCGCTGCGCCGACAAACCGCCGCTGCCTCCATATCGCCCGACGGCTCCTCGAACCACCGCTCGGCCGACGGAAGCATCGAAAAAATATCGAACAGGATCGGCGCAGCGGTTCCGACCCCCGTCATCCCGGCCCGTCCCTCGCCGTCGGCATTCCCCACCCAAACGCCCACCGCATAACGCGGCGTCAGACCGACGGCCCACGCATCACGGTTGCCGTAACTGGTCCCCGTCTTCCAAGCCACCCGCTTCATGGAGCCGAACTCCTGCCAAGCCGCCTCCTCTTCCGGCCGGTTGACACCGCTCATCGCTTCGAACATATACCACAACGCCGACGGCGACAGCGGACAAGCCGTCCCGCCCGCCAACGAATCGCCCGCCGACCAGGAGAGTCCCCGCAAATCCTCCGCCGCCCGACCCCCATCCGGTCGACCGGCCCTCTCCAGCGACCGGGCCAAAGCGGCATAAAGACCGGTCATTTCCCAAAGCGTCCCCTCGGCACCGCCCAGAATGAGCGTCGCCCCGTAGTGCTCGGCCGAACGGTCGAACGTGGTCAGCCCCAACCGCCGCAACAATCCCAGGAAACGACCGCTGTTATAGTGGGTCAACATACGGACGATCGGCACGTTGAGCGACCGGGCCACCGCCACGTCGGCCGGCACGACGCCGCTGAACGTGCGGCTGTAGTTCGACGGCACGAAACCGTCGATGTTGAGCGGCGTGTCGAAAACCAGCGTCCGGGGCAGTATCTGCCCCTGGTCGAGCAGCGCGGCATAGAGGATCGGTTTCAGCAGACTCCCCGTGCTGCGCCGGGCCCGGACGACATCCACCGACCGACCGTCCTCCGCCTCCCGACCCGAACCGTCCGAAGACGGGGTGATATTCCCCACGTAGGCCAGCGCCTGGCCCGTCCGCACGTCGGCCACCACCGCAGCCGCATTCCGGATGCGGTTGACGGCCAGCGTCTGCGCGCCGTAGTGGTCCACGATCTGTTGAACGCGTTGTTGCAGCCCCAGGTCGAGACTCGACCGCAGGGCGGTTCCCGCCGGCAGCCCGTCCAACAGGTGAGGTGCATGCCGGGGCAACGGCTCCGGCGCCTCGGGCAGCGGCTCGATCAGCGCCGCCCGATACTCGACGCTGTCCAGCGCACCGACCCGCAAGAGCCGCTCCAACAACCCGTCGCGTTTTCGCAGCAACGCCTCTCGCCCCCGTCCGGGATGGATCAGGGCGGGCGAGTTGGGCAGCACCGCCAGCACAGCCGCCTCGGCCCACGAGAGCTGATCGGCGGCGTGGCCGAAGTATCGCCACGCCGCCGCCTCCAATCCGACGACATTCCCGCCGAACGGCGCATGAGCGGCATACAGAGCGAGGATCTCCTCTTTCGTATAGCTCCACTCGAGACGCGTGGCGAGCAGCGCCTCCCACAGTTTCTCGCCGACGGTCCGGGGCGGATTCCCCCGGCTGAGCCGCACGAGTTGCATCGTCAGCGTCGACCCTCCGCTGACCACCTCTCCGGCCAGCCAATTCTGCCTCGCGGCGCGTGCCACCGCCGGCAACGACACACCCCCATGCCGGAAAAACCGACGATCCTCGTACTCGACCACCGCCCGGACATACTTCTCGGCGAGTTCGCCTCCCCCGGGCGGGAATCTCCACTGCCCATCCCCGGCCACCCTGGCCCCGAGCAACGCCCCGTCGCGAGCATACAGAACGGTGGAATACGGCGCATCGAACAACCGCCGCGGCAACACCCCCGCATACCCGCCGATCACCGCAGCGACAACGACCATCCAACCCACCGTCCACCGTCTGTTTTTGATGTATATACCTATTTTACTCACCTCTCGTACAGAAAGTTCTGCTCTTAATACTTCACCACCCGGCCCCGGGGTGCCGCCGCCGGGGTGCCGCTCGGCACGCCCATGGGCGTTTTGTTGGGGTTTTCTCCGCAAATTTTCTCGCCCGCCAGGCCAGGTTGGAGTGCCCAGCGGCACCCCCGGGCTACCGCGACGCAGGAAACTACAATGGGTTTGGGGCACTGCGCGGCGTCGGCGGCAGTGGGTACAGCTGGTCGTCATCGAGTCCTGCGGAGAGTGGCGATGCCCGCAACTTGGCCTTCTACCCCCATGGGATCGTCCCGCAAGCCTCAGCAAGCCGTGCGTTCGGTCTTCAGTTGCGTTGCCTCCAGGAATAGGGAGAGGGGGCCGCTGGGCACGCCAGCCGGGCCATTCGGGTAAGAAAAGCTTTGATCGAGCCAACTCCAACTCTCGTGTGCCGAGCGGCCAAAGGTCGCAGTTGTTCAGCTGGCAGACATCCGGCTTGCTTTCGCGGGCACAGCGTGAAACCGTCGGGCCCCTACCCTCTCGGAAAGAATCAATCTCTTTCCTCTCCCCCGCTCGAGCCGCGGGGGCTCCTACTTTCTGTGATGCGACAGAAAGTAAGCAAAGATCGCAGCCAAGGGGGCTACGCCCCCTTGGCTAACCCCCGCCGGTGCTACCGAGCTTAGCCAAGCCTTCTTGCGGGCCGACGCCAGCGGCCTTTGCGGAGAAAACCCCAGCTTTCGAGTGCCGAGCGGCACCCCTTAACCCAGCCCATACAAAAGCCAGCCCGCCACACCGGAAAGCACGATCAACAGAATCGGATTGACCTTCCGCAGAGCAGCCACCAGCACTCCACCGAAAATCACATAACTTTTCCAATCGATAAAGTTGTCCGGGGTCAACAACAAGAGCGCAGCCGCCAGGATCAGCCCGATCACCACCGGCCTCAACGCCCGCATGACCTGCGCCACATACGGATTCTCCTTCATGCGGAGATAGACCCTTGCGGCCAGGAGCATCAAAACCAGCGACGGCAAGCAGACCCCGAAAGTCGCCAAAGCCGCCCCACACACCGACCCCGTAGCCGTATATCCGATATAAGTGGCGCTGTTGATCGCGATAGGCCCCGGCGTCACCTGCGAGATAGCAATGATGTCGGCGAACTGAGCAGCCGAGATCCAGCCGTGTCGGACCACGACCTCGGCCTGGATGAGCGAAATCATCGCATACCCGCCGCCGAAACCGAAAAGCCCGATTTTCAGAAAGGTCAGAAAGAGTTGTACGTAGAGCATCCCGACAGCACGTTATTTTCCGTTGAATCGTTTCGTTGTCCACCAGGCCCGCCCCACACCGACCAGGATCCCGCCCGCGATACACCACACCGGCGAGAGGCCCAGCCAAATAGCCCCGGCCAAGAGGATAAACACACCGTACTCCCAGTATTTCATCCCGCGGGCGAACGAGAAAACCGGTTGCAGAATCAAGGCCACCACCGCCGGTCGCATTCCGTTGAAGATGCTTCGAACCGTAGGATTTTCGTTGATTCGGGAGAAGAAAATCGCCACCCCGAGCAGAATCACGAACGACGGCAGGACCGTTCCGAAAAATGCCGCCACAGCCCCTCGCGTTCCGAGAATTTTGTAACCCACCAGGATCGACACATTGACCGCCATCGGTCCGGGAGCCGACTGTGCGACGGCGAGCAGATCGATGAACTCCTCGGCCTCGACCCAGCGCCGCCGGTCGATCATCTCGCGCTGAATGATCGGAATCATGGCATACCCGCCGCCGAAGGTGAAGCATCCGATCCGGAAAAACGAAGCGAAAAGCGTAAAGAGTTGTCGCACCATGTGCCCAAACGAGTTTAAGATCCGTCGGCAAAGGTAACGAATCTCGGATGATAGCGAACGGTGCCCGAGTCACGTTTTGTGGCGCGTTTTTCGTTGGCCGGCTCGAAATCCCGCAATGCTAACAGCCTTTGACAGAAACAGCCCCGGGCTTCCGCGACGCTTTTGGCAACCGGGGTTACGGCCGATTGTGGTACGTCGGATACGGCGGGTGTAGTTGGTCGGCATCGATAGCAGGCAGCTCGGAACCCGCTACTTGGGCTTCGACTGCACCTTGCTCCATCCGCAGGAGTACGGTGGTCGTGCGTACGGTATTCCGTTGCGTTGCCTCCAGGAAGAGGGAGAGGGGGCCGCTGGGCACGCCAACCGGGCCTGCGGGCAAAAAAGCGGGTCAGCCAGTTTGGC
>CAJTNK010000101.1 GCA_910577885.1 uncultured Rikenella sp. | reverse complement strand
AAAGTAGGAGCCCCCGCGGCTCGAGCGGGGGAGAGGAAAGAGATTGATTCTCCCCAAGAGGGTTGGGGCTCGACGGGGTGTGGGAGACCAAACTGGCTGACCTGCTTTTTTGTCCGCAGGCTCGGTTGGCGTGCCGCTCGGCCCCCCGGGGCCGGGTAAAAGATCATGCACAGCGGCCGAGCGACACGATCGAAGAGAACGAACATAAATCATGGAGGATGACCGGATGTACGAATTGCCGGAGATTGTCGAACGGGAGTACGGCCGGTGCGGGTTTTCGGCGGCCGGTACCGTTGCGTTCGGACTGTTGGACGAGGAACGGGAACGGTTCGGAGGGTGGCTCGCCGCAGGGTACGGGGCCGGACTCGGTTATCTGGAACGGTCGGCGGGGTATCGGCACGATCTGAGGCGGCTGTTCCCCGCGGTGCGGAGCGTGGTGGTGACGCTGACCTCCTATCGTCGGCCGGCGGGGGTCGAACAAGCGGAAGGGGTGCCGAGGATCGCCCGGTTTGCCTGGGGAGAGGATTACCATGAGGTGCTGAAACGGAATCTCCGGCGACTGGCGGAGGCGATTCGCCGTTACGACGGCTTCGGCGGAGTGAAGGGGCGGGCGGTGGTGGACAGTGCTCCGGCGTTCGAGCGGGCGTGGGCCGTTCGGGCCGGGTTGGGGTGGATCGGACGGAGCTCGATGCTCGTTCATCCGAGGCTGGGGAGCATGACGCTGATCGGACTTTTGTTGTTGGATGCGCCGCTGCCGGAGGCGTTCGAGCCTCCGGTGCAGGTGCCGGACGGGTGCGGCGGGTGCGGGCGCTGCGTGGAGGCTTGTCCGACGGGGGCGATCGTCGCGCCGCGACGGGTGGATGCCGGACGGTGCATCGCTTACCAGACGATCGAACGGCAGGGGGTGGTGGAGGAGGAGATACGGCCGGTGTTGGGGGGACGGATTTTCGGGTGCGATCGCTGCCTGGAGGTCTGTCCGTACAACAACCGGAGCGGTCAGCCGCTGATGCCGGCGGGTGCGGGGTTGGAGGCGGTGCCGGAACGGCTCGGGATCACGGCCGAGGAGTGGCGGCGGATGACGCCGGAGGAGTTCGAGGCCCGTTTTGCGGGGAGTCCGTTGGTGCGGGCCGGGCTGGAGAAGTTGAAAAGCTCGCTGTGAGGGGGGCGACCGCGCTGGGCTCTACCGATCGGCGCACCGGTGGGTTTTGAAGGTATAGTACCGTTGTGCCAAGTAACTGAACACGGTCGTAACGACCTGTATGGCGGCATACGACGGCGAGGGATAGAACCCGCACACTTCGACCAGGAGTTTCAGCCCGAAGTAGTTGATCGCGATGTTCACGGCCACCACCTGGGCATACCGGAAGAGTTGTTGCCCGCCGTGCACCTGCGATCGTCCGAAGGCGATGTTCCGGGCCAGGTAGAATCCGCTGAAAAAGGTGATGACGAAGGTGATCAGAAATGCGAGGATCGGTGCCGACACGACCACGATTCCGAACAGATCGGTGTCCTGTTTCCGGAGCACGAAGTGGAAGCAGATCCAGTACAGCACCATGTTGAACCCGAGGTTCAGCCCCCCGACGAACGCATACCGGAAAGTCTCCTGCGGCACCACCTTTCTGAGGGGCTTCAGGTAGAAAAAATCGGCTATCCGGGTGATCGCTTCGCGCATGGGGGCAAAGGTACAACAATTTTTTTCTCGGTCGTTTTCATCCCCCCGCCCCCCGGTCAAACGGGCGGTCCGTTAGAATACAAAACAATCTCGGGTCTTGTCTGTGACAAGATCCGAGATTGTCGAAATCAGGCTCGTTCCACGTCGAGCCGCCGTAAAGAAGCCCCGAAATTAAGCCTGAATAAAGCCCTTTTCGAGCAAATACTGCGCGATCTGCACCGCATTGGTCGCCGCCCCTTTGCGAAGGTTGTCGGCCACGACCCACATGTTCAACGCCCGCGGGTTCGAGATATCGCGCCGCAACCGACCCACAAAGACTTCGTCGTGATGCTGTGCGTTGACTGCCATCGGATACTCCGACCGCTCCGGACAGTCCACCACCTTGACCCCCGGCGTCCGGTCGAGAAGCTCGCGGATCGCTTCGATCGTGAAGTCGCGTTCCGTCTCGACGTTGATCGACTCGGAATGGCCCCCCACCACCGGCACCCGGATCGCCGTCGGCGAAACCAGGATCGACTCGTCGCCGAAAATCTTGTGCGTCTCGTTGACCAGCTTCATCTCCTCCTTCGTGTACCCGTTCTCGGTGAACGAGTCGCACTGCGGGATGCAGTTCCGATCGATGACGTGCGGATAGATCATCGGCCCGTCCATCACGCCGTTGCGTTCGTTTTCCATCTGCGTCACGGCCCGCATCCCGGTCCCCGTGATGGCCTGGTAGGTCGAAACCACCACCCGACGGATCCCGTACGTGCGGTAGATCGGCGCCAGGGCCATCAGCATCTGGATGGTCGAGCAGTTCGGATTCGCGATAATGCGGTCTTCCGGTGTCAGCACATCGGCATTGATCTCCGGAATGACCAGCTTCTTGGTCGGGTCCATCCGCCACGCCGAACTGTTGTCCACCACGTAGCACCCCGCCTCGGCGAACCGCGGCGCCCAGTCGAGCGACACCTGTCCACCGGCCGAGAAGATGGCCAGCTGGGGTTTCATCTCGAGCCCGCGGTCCGGCGTCACCACCGTCCATTCGCGCCCCCCGAACTCCACCTTCTTACCGGCCGACCGTTCCGAAGCGATCGGGATCAACTCCGTAACGGGGAATTTGCGTTCTGCCAACACGGTCAACATACGGCCGCCCACCAATCCGGTGGCGCCGAATACGGCTACTTTCATGATTTTACTATATGTGTGTTTTGTTTTTTGCGTTCGATGCGGCCACAAAGATACGTTTTTCCTCCGGGCTGCTCTCGGTTTGTTGAATTATTAACATTTTTGGCAACAAAACGATCCGAGTCTGTCGGCGAAGGTTTGGACCCCTGCCGGAGAATGGCTATCTTTGGAGGGTCGAACGTTTAATTACACAAAGAGATGAATATGAAAAAGATCGTATGGTTTTGCGGAGTCGCCTTGTTTTGCGCGTTCGGGTTGACGGCTTGGGGCGTGGGTCAGCAGGGGGATCGGACGCCGGTCGGACGGCAGCAGCAGGGTGAGCGTGTGGGGCGGACGGCTGCGTGTGTATGTCCGGAGGGGACGCGGGGGGCGGATTGTGCCGCGTGTCCGGAGACGGGGTGTCGGCGGGCGGAGGATTGTCGGACGTGCGTGCGGAACGGCGCTTGTGACGGCCGGGGAGGGTGTGGCTACGATACACGGCGGGAGGAGTGTCGTCGGGCGGCGGTTTGCCGTTGGGACGACGGCCGGGGACGGCAGCAGCGGCCGATGGCGGGACGTCGAGACGGTTGTTGCGGCCGGTATCGGTAACGGAAAAGAAGAGTAGGGAGATCGGGGTGTCGGCACCCCGATTTTTGATTATCTTTGTGCGATCAGAGTAAAAAAACAAGTACGAAAACCCATGGCAAAAGAGCTGAAAGACCTGACCTCGCGGGAGGCGGATTATAGCAGGTGGTATAACGACCTGGTGGTCAAGGCCGGACTGGCCGAGAATTCCGCCGTGCGCGGGTGTATGGTGATTAAGCCGTACGGGTATGCGATCTGGGAGAAGATGCAGCGCGCGCTGGACGATATGTTCAAGGAGACGGGGCATGTGAATGCCTATTTCCCGCTCTTTATTCCGAAGTCCTTCTTCTCGAAGGAGGCGCACCATGTCGAAGGGTTTGCGAAGGAGTGCGCCGTGGTGACGCATTATCGGTTGAAGAACGACCCGGAGGGACGGGGCGTGGTGGTGGACCCGGACGCACGGTTGGAGGAGGAGCTTATCGTGCGGCCGACGTCGGAGACCATTATATGGAATACGTATAAGAACTGGATTCAGTCGTATCGGGACCTGCCGATTCTGTGTAACCAGTGGGCCAATGTGGTGAGGTGGGAGATGCGGACGCGGCTGTTTTTGCGGACGGCCGAGTTTTTGTGGCAGGAGGGACACACGGCTCATGCCACGCGGGAGGAGGCGATGGAAGAGGCCGGGCGGATGATCGGCGTGTATCGGGACTTTGCCGAGCAGTGGCTGGCGCTGCCGGTGATCGTGGGGCATAAGAGCGACAGCGAGCGGTTCGCCGGGGCGGACGATACGTTGACGATCGAGGCGCTGATGCAGGATGGGAAGGCGCTGCAGAGTGGGACGTCGCATTTCCTGGGGCAGAACTTTGCGAAGGCGTTCGACGTGCAGTTCGTCAATAAGGAGGGGAAGATGGAGTACGTATGGGCGACATCGTGGGGGGTTTCGACGCGGCTGATGGGGGCGCTGATTATGGCGCACTCGGACAATAACGGGTTGGTGCTGCCGCCGAAGCTGGCGCCGATCCAGGTGGTGATGGTGCCCATATACAAGGGCGAAGACGAACTCCGCGCTATCGTCGAACGCATGGAGACCATCGCCGCCCAGCTTAAGGCGAAGGGGATTTCGGTGAAGATCGACGATCGGGACAATGTGCGGAGCGGATTCAAGTTCGCGGAGTATGAACTCAAGGGGGTTCCGGTGCGGTTGGCGATCGGGCCGCGGGACCTGGCCGGCGGGACGGTCGAGCTGGCGCGGCGCGATACGTTGACCAAGGAGAGCGTGCCGGTGGAGGGGATTGCCGAGCGGATCGAACGGCTGTTGGGGGATATTCAGGCGGGGATTTATGAGAAGGCTTTGCGATTCCGGGATTCGATGATTACCAAAGTGGACTCGTACGATGAGTTCAAACGGGTACTCGAAGAGAAGGGGGGCTTTATTTTGGCCCATTGGGACGGCACGCCGGAGACCGAGGAGCGCATTAAGGCCGAGACGAAGGCGACGATCCGGTGTATTCCGGTCGATGCGCCGGCGGAGGAGGGGACGTGTATGATCTCCGGGAAGCCGTCGCACCGCCGGGTTTTGTTTGCCAAGGCGTACTAATTTACGAGGGGGCTTCTCTATACTATAGAGGGGACCACTGTCAAATTATTGGACGGGCGCTGTCTGAATTTTAGACAGCGCCCGTCCTGTTTTGTTTCGGTATTGTCTTGTGCTTCATGTAGTTAGCTGGTATGGTATCATATTTGGAATGAGAAAAGGAGATCCGAAAATCGGTTCTCAAACGTCTTACTAATACCAAACCTCTCAAACCCATGAAATTTCAAAGATTCGGAAGAGTATTCCTGATGTTCGTCTTCAGTGCCGTCTGCACCGTCTCCTCGGCCCAAAATCGGTTCACGACCGAGCAGAAAGAGCAGGACTTCGAGTACCTCTACCAGACCTTGCGGGAGAACTATCCTTACTTCGGCGTGCTCCGGCGTCAGACCGGTCGCGACTGGCTCGCAGGTCACGACCGCTATCTGCAGCTGGTTCGCGAAAGCGTCGACGACAAGTCGTTCGCCAAAGCCTTGCAGGCGATCATGCGTGAACTCGGCAACGGTCATGCTTACGTCGTCGGTCCGCATATGTTCGACGAGATGTCCCGGATTTACCGCGAGGCTGCCGTCAGCCCGGAGAAAGAGAATCGGCGGTACCGCCGCTGGGCGGCGGTTTACGACCGGGCTAAACCTCATTACGATTACCTGAAAGAGATCTATGGCATTCAGTCTGTCGGCGGTGGAACCGCCGAGGGCGAGGCCCCTTCCGGCTACGACCCGGCCCGGAATCTCTCTTTGGACATGCTCGGCGGCGGAAAGATCGGCGTGCTGACGATCCATTCGTTTGGGAACCCGGCTGGCGACAGTGCCTTGCTGATGCGTCTGCTCGATTCCGTGCAGTCGTGCGACCACCTGATCCTCGACCTGAGGCAGAACGGCGGCGGCAACGACCTGTATTGGGACCATCATATCATGCCGCGGCTGATCTCCCGGACCTATCGCTGGAACGGGCTGTCCGTACTGCGCCGCGGCCCTATTGCGGGGACCTGGTACGAAAAGGAATTCCACGGTTTCGGGAAAGCGGCCTCGCTGCCGAACCTGCCTCCCGAAGTGACTCCGGAAGACTTTGCCGTGGTCATGGATCGGAAAGTGGTCCGCCCGAACGGGAAACCTCGTTTCCAGGGTAAGGTGTGGCTGTTCGTGGGTTCCCGGGTCTTCTCCTCGTCCGAATCTTTCGCCGCTTTCACCAAGGCGACCGGCTGGGCCACGGTGGCCGGTACGCGTACCGGCGGCGACGGCATCGGCGCCGATCCCATTCCGATGATGCTTCCCCATAGCGGTTTTCTGGTTATCTTTCCGGCTTGGGGCGGTCTGAATCCCGACGGCAGCTTCAATTTCGAGGCCCGGACGACGCCCGATGTCGAGATTACCGGCGCGAGCCGTTCCGAGGCTTTGGCCAATCTGGTGCATTATATTGATCCGACGGTCGAGGCTCTTTTGGCTGCGGCGCCCCATGTGGCGAGCGTCGCGCCGTTCCGGAACGGCGCGCAGGAGGTCGATCCTTCGGTGACGGCGATCACATTTCGTTTCAGCGAGCCGATGCACGGGTTCAGTTTCAGTTACGGACCCCTCGGCGAAAAAGCCTTTCCGGAGATTGTCAAAGAGAAAAGCGGCTATTCGGCCGACGGCATGGAGCTGACCCTCGCCGTGAAGTTGAAGCCCGACACGGAGTATCAGATCCAGGTGCTCGAAGGTTTCTCGCTCCGCAACCAGGCGGGTGTATCGGTCGAAGGGTACTTGTTGCAATTCAGAACACGAAAATAATTTATCGGGCTTATTTGCTGGAAAATCAGCGGATTATCGAGCATTCTGCTATTGTCTTCGAAAAAATATTTTGGAAAAAGTTTGCAGGAATAAAAAAGGTCGTTACCTTTGCATCCGCAATCCCGAAAAAACGGACCTCTCGATAGAG
>CAJTNK010000100.1 GCA_910577885.1 uncultured Rikenella sp. | reverse complement strand
GCGGCGGGTATGGGAGGCCACGAGCGGTGCGGCAGCCGGGGAACTGAGGCCCTTTGGGTCGCGCGAGCCTTTGTCACCCCGCGCCCGAAAGCGATTTTCTTTGCTGATGGTTCGCCGTAGGCCGCAGAGATGCCGCGTCCCGGAGCCAGCGCGGGCAAAACCGAGCCAGTCGAGGTGGCGCCGTCGCCGGGGGTGGCTCCGGGGCGTGCGACCTTCGATCGCGGTTTCCGGGCGTCGGGGGGCAAGGGAGTCGCCGGATAGTTGCACTTCGTGGGAGTGCTCGGGCCAGCCGCTGAGAGTCGGATATTTTCAGGATCCGTCCGGGCGAGAGCCCCGAAATCGGGCGGTCGACGGATCGCCTTTACACACAGAACAAAACAAACACATGATTTTAGAAGAATTCAAGGAACTCGGCCTCTCGGAGCGGACGCTCGAAGCGTTGGCCGCCAAGGGGTTCGAGACTCCGTCACCGATCCAGCGCCTCGCCATTCCGGTGATGCTCGAGAACAGAAACGACGTCATCGCTCAGGCACAGACCGGAACCGGTAAAACGGCAGCATTCGGGCTGCCGATCGTCGAGCAGCTCGTGCCCGAAAAGAAGAGCGTGCAGGCGTTGATCCTCGCTCCGACGCGCGAGCTGGCCATTCAGGTGAACGACGAAATACAGTCGTTCCGCAAGAACGACCTGCGTGTGACGCCGATCTACGGCGGTGCGGCGATGAACGAACAGTTGCGGCGGCTGAAAAGCGGGGTGGATATCGTGGTGGGGACGCCGGGGCGAATCTTGGACCACTTGCGGCGCGGGACGCTCGACCTGTCGAACCTCAAATGGCTGGTGCTCGACGAGGCGGACGAGATGCTCGACATGGGCTTTATCGACGATGTGGACGAGATTCTGAGCCATGCGCCGGACGAACGGCGGATTTTCCTTTTTTCGGCGACGATGCCGGAGCGGATCGCGGGTCTCTCGAAGAAGTATATGCACGATGTCGAGGTGTTGCGGGTCGAGATGAAGCAGGCGACGACGGACCTCACCGACCAGATCTATTTCGAGGTGCGGGAGAGCGATAAATTCGATGCCTTGACGCGGATTATCGACGTCGAGAACGACTTTTACGGGATTGTCTTCTGTCGGACGAAAGTGGCTGTGGATCAGCTGGTCAACAATCTTTTGGAGCGGGGATACGCGGCCGAGGGGTTGCACGGCGATGTGTCGCAGGCGCAGCGCGAGAAGATTCTGCGGAAGTTCAAGAAGCGGCAGGCGACGATTCTGGCGGCCACGGATGTGGCTGCGCGGGGGATCGACGTGACGAACCTCACGCATGTCATCAACTACTCGCTGCCGCAGGATCCGGAGTCGTACGTCCACCGGATCGGCCGGACGGGTCGTGCGGGGCGCGAGGGAACGGCCATTACGTTCATTTCGCCGGCCGAAAATCGGCAGTTCATGTACATGCAGCGGCAGGTCAAGACCGAGATCCGCAAGGAGACGCTGCCGACGGGGCATGACATTGTGGAGATGAAGAAGCTCAAGATCAAGGACGAGTTGGCGGAGATTGTCGAAAACGAGACGTATGCCGACTACGACGAGATTGCCCGGGAGCTGTTGGCGGAGCTGGATCCGGAGGTGGCTTTGGCGGCGTTGATGCGGCTGGCGTTCAAGAACGAGTTGGACGAGAGCAGCTATCCGGAGATTCGGCGGATCGATGTGGATCGGCGTGGTACGGCGCGTCTTTTCATCGGTTTGGGCAAGGCGGACGGCTATCGGCCGAAGACGATCGTCGAGCTGCTGTCGCGTGAGTGCGGGATTCCGCAGCAGAAGATCGACGATGTGAAGTGCATGGAAGAGTTTTCGTTTGCCAGTATCCCGTTCCGGGATGCCGAGGCGGCGATGAAGAAGCTCAACTCGTTGCGCGAGCTGGCCAACGACGATCGTCCGTTGGTGAAGCTGGCCAAGGAGTCGGAGAAGAAGAGCGATCGCAATCCGAATGGCGTACAGGATCGTGGCGGTGATTATCGTCGCGGCAAAGGAAACGGAGGGCGGCGGGCCTCTGCGGCGGATCGCTCGGGTCGTTCGTCGGGTCGTCCGAGGAGAGAGGGTCGGTCGGATTTTGCCCCGCGGCGTGACCACACTCGGCGGAAACATTAGGGCTTTGATTGGTTTGAATGACAGGGACACTTTATTACCAAAAGTGTCCCTGTTTTTTGTTGGGTGATTTTGTCTTCCGTCCGGGTGCCGCTCGCACCCGTAGGGTGTTTTACCTGGCTATTCGGGCGAGAAAGTTTTGGCAGAGAAAAGCCCGGTAGGACGCCCTATGGGCGCGCCTCCGTGGCGGACGCGTTCGCGTCACGGCGCGGGCCTTTATTAGGGTAGACACAGCCCGGTTCGCGTGCCGAGCGGCACCCGCGCGCGAGTGCTGGAGTAGGATATTGGCGAAACAACGTGAGTTGTTTTGCCAATATCCGCCAGCGCGCGGAATCTTGAGAGAACTGCCCTGCGCGGGCGGCGGCCCAACTAAAGCGGAGAGAACCCTAGCAAGACACCCAACGGGTGCGCCGCGGGGGCGGTGCCTCTCGGCACCCGGTACTGGCCATGCGGGCGAGAAAAACGAGCAAAGACAAACCCTAGCAAAACACCCAACGGGTGCGCGCCCCGGGTCAATAGCCCAGAATCCGCATCATCGACCGGTAGCTCTGCTCCTTGGCAAAGAGGCGGGTGTAATATTCGTTGTCTTCCTTGTCGCGGTCGATGATGATGTGCTTCGGCGCCGGAATCAGGCAGTGTTGGATACCGCCGTACCCCCCCAACGACTCCTGATAGGCCCCCGTGTGGAAGAAGCCGATGTACTGCGTCTCGCCCGGACAGAGTTTCGGCAGGAAGATGGCATTCTGATGCGCCTCGGCGTTGTAGTAGTCTTCGCTGTCGCAGGTGAGCCCCCCCAGGAAGACCCGTTGGTACTCCTTGTCCCAGTTGTTGATCGGCAGCATCATGTACCGTTGGTTGATCCCCCAGGTGTCCGGCAGGGTGGTCATGAACGAGGAGTCGATCATGTACCAGAGCTCGCGGTCGTTCTGCTGCTTCTGGTTGATGATCGAGTAGAGCGTCGCGCCGCTCTCGCCCACGGTGAACGATCCGAACTCGGTGAAGATGTTCGGTTCTTCGATGTCGTTGAGGTTGCAGTAGTTTTTGATCTGGGCCACGATCTCTTCGGCCATGTATTCGTAGTCGTAGTCGAAGGCCAGCGAGTTTTTGATCGGGAAGCCGCCTCCGATGTTCAGGGAGTCGAGCTCCGGACACACCTTTTTCAGCTCGCAGTAGACCGCCAGGCACTTCGACAGCTCGTTCCAGTAGTACGCCGTGTCCCGGATGCCGGTGTTGATGAAGAAGTGCAGCATCTTGAGCCGGAACTTGCGGTTGGGCTTGATCTTTTCGAGGTAGTAGTTCTTGATCTCGCGGTATCGGATCCCGAGCCGCGAGGTGTAGAAGTCGAACTTCGGTTCCTCTTCCGATGCGATGCGGATGCCGATGTTGCACGACCGGTCGATGGCGGCGTCCAGCAGCGCGTGTTCCTCCTTGTTGTCGATCACGGGAATCGTGTTCACGAAGCCCCGTTTGATGAGCTCGGCGATGTTCTCGACATACTGCGGCCGTTTGTAGCCGTTGCAGACGATGAACGTGTCTTTGTCGAGCTGCCCGCCGTCGTACAGGGCGTTGATGATGTGGATGTCGTAGGCCGACGAGGTCTCGAGGTTGATCCGGTTCTTGAGGGCCTCTTCCAGCACGAACGAGAAGTGTGAACTCTTCGTGCAGTAGCAGTAGTTGTAGGTCCCCCGGTAGTCGACCTTGGCCATCGCCACGTTGAAGAGCTTCTTGGCGCGTTGGATCTGTGCGCTGATCTTCGGCAGGTAGGTGATTTTGAGCGGTGTTCCGTACTGTTTGATGATCTCCATCAGGGGGACGTCGTGGAAGTGGAGGTTGCTGTCGACGACGGAAAACTCATCCTGCGGAAATTCGAAGGTTTGCTCGATGAGGTCGATGTACTTGTTTTTCATCTGTATCGGCCCGGAGGGTGCGGAGGTTAAGTAAGTGAGCTGGTCGGGGGGTCGGAGGTGTGATCCGGCTCGGCCGGATCCGTGGTCGATCCCCCGAAGAACAGACTGCAAAGATGCAATCATTTTTCGGTTTCTCCGCATCCGTCGGAGGAATTTCACGGCGAGGGGGATGTGCCGGGCGGGTGCGGTTCAGGGGAGGACGGGTCGCAGGACCGGCCGCAGGAGGCGTTCGATGGCTTCGCGGAGGGCCGCTTTGGTCATCGAGCCGACCTCCAGGCGGCTCGCCTCGTCGCACGAGATGAAGGCCAGTGCCGGGACGTTCCGAACGCGGAACCGGACGGCGGTTCGTCTCTCGCGGTCGATGTCCACCTGGTAGAAGTCGACCCGCCCGGCATACTCCTCGGCCACCTCCTCGAGCAGCGGGGTCATTGCCAGGCAGGGTTTGCACCACGGTACGTAGAAGTCCACCACGAGGGGACGTCCCTCGGGCGACTCCCAGCCGCCGGGACGGTCGGCACAGGGGCGGACGATGGTTTGCAGTTCCGAGTCGGTGATTTTCTTCAGTTTCATGACGCTGTATCGGGTTTGAGGGTAATGTCTGTACGGGCCGATCGGCGCGGGGGCGGCTTTTCTCGCGTTGCCCGCGAGGAACGATGGTGCAAAAACGGTTCCATTTTTGCGGTGTTGTCGGATTTTCGGATTTTTCGGGCTTCGGGTGGGGTTCGGGAGGGCGAGAATTCCGGAGAAGTTTGCGTATCTTTGGGGTCGCTATGATCGCATTCCAGAGAAAGATCCTCGCCAACGGTCTCACGGTATTGGTCCACGAGGACCCGTCGACTCCGATGGCGGCCGTCAACGTGCTCTACCGGGTGGGGGCTCGCAACGAGTCGTACGACCGCACGGGATTCGCCCACTTGTTCGAACACCTGATGTTCGGCGGGTCGGTCCACGTGCCGGATTACGATACGCCGGTGCAGCTGGCCGGCGGCGAGAACAACGCTTTTACGAACAACGACTATACGAACTACTACCTGGCGCTGCCGCGCGAGAACCTCGAAACGGCCCTTTGGTTGGAGAGCGACCGGATGTTGGGGTTGGCTTTCGACGAACGCAGCCTCGAGGTGCAGCGCAAGGTGGTGGTCGAGGAGTTCGCCCAGCGCTACCTGAATCAGCCGTACGGCGATATCTGGTTGCTGTTGAGGCCGCTGGCTTACGAGCGTCACCCTTATCGGTGGGCTACGATCGGGCGGGACATCGAACACATCCGGGGGGCTTCGATGGAGGAGGTGCGGGCTTTCTTTGCGCGGTATTATCGGCCCGGGAATGCCATTCTCTCGATTGCGGGGGATTTCGAGGCCGAACGGGTTTTCGAGGCGGTCGACCGGTGGTTCGGTCCGATTCCGGCGGGCGAGCCGGTGCCGCAGGACGACATCCCGCAGGAACCGGAACAGACCGCTCCGCGGCGGCTCGAAGTGCGTCGGCCGGTGCCGGCGTCGGTGATCTACATCGTGTTCCACATGGGGCCGCGGGTGAGTCGCGAGGCGGTGGTGTGTGACGTGGTCTCGGATCTGCTCAGCAACGGCACCTCGAGTCGCTTGTACCAGCGGCTGGTGAAGGAGTCGCCGCTGTTTTCGAGTGTCAACGCCTATATCTCGGGGGATGTCGACCCGGGTCTGTTCGTGGTCACGGGCCATGTGATGGAGGGCGTGTCGCTCGGGGAGGCCGAGGCGGCGTTGTGGAGCGAACTCGATCGCATGAAAACCGAACCGGTCGGTGACTACGAGTTGGAGAAGGTCAAGAACAAGTTCGAGGCCAACCAGATTTTCAGCGAGATCAATGTGTTGAACAAGGCGATGAACCTGGCCTATTTCGAGATGCTGGGCGACGCGGCGATGATCGATACGGAGGTGGCGGAGCACGACTCGGTGACGCGGGAGGAGATACAGGCCGCCGCGCGGCGTGTTTTCCGGGCGGAGAACAGTTCGACGCTGCTCTACGTGGCGGCGGAGGAGTAGCCGGGGCTTTCCGGGCATGGAACTTTCTAAAAAAGCAGAACAAGATACAAAAGGTATGTTAGACCGCACCGTACAGCCCCCGTTCGAGCTTCCGGACCGGCTCCGTATTCCGGAGGCCCGGCGGACCGACCTGTCGAACGGCGTCCGGCTGTGGACCATCGACGCCGGAACCCAACCGCTGGTTCGGCTGAGCCTCGTTTTCGGGGCCGGAACCCGCTACCAGTCGGCGGCTTTTGCCGCGTCGACCGTCCTGAACCTCATGAGCGAGGGGACGGCACGCTATACGGCGGCGCAGATGGCCGAGCAGTTCGATTTTTACGGCATCTATTACGATACGTCGATCGACCGCGACTATGCGGTAGTGACGGTGAGCTGCCTGAGCCGCTTTCTGGACCGCACCTTGGAACTGCTGGGCGAGATCCTCTTCGAACCGCAGTTCCCGGACCGGGAGTTGGAGATATACGCCTCGAAACGCAAACAACAGCTCCTGATCGAACGCGAAAAACCGGCTTACCAGGCCCGGGAGCGCTTTTCGGAGGGTCTTTTCGGCCGGGAGCATCCGTACGGGCGGGTGGCGGCGGCGGATGCGTACGACGCGCTCACGACGGAGACTCTGCGGCGGTTCTATGCGGCTCACTACCGGTCGGCCGGGAACCTCTTTGCGGTGGCTTCGGGACGGATCGGAGCCGAGACCGAACAGGCCTTGGGCCGGTTCCTCGAGCGGTTCGATCCGACGGCCCCGGCGCCCGCCGATCCGGGGGTGCCGCCGGTGGTCTCGACGCCCCTGATCCGCGAAAAACGAGACGGCGCTTTGCAATCCTCCATTCGGATCGGCCGGGTGCTCTTCCCGAAGGGGGACCCGGACTTCAACGGCCTTCAGGTGGCGGCGACGGTGCTCGGGGGGTACTTCGGCTCGCGGCTGGTCAAAAACCTCCGCGAGGACAAAGGATACACCTACGGCATCTACTCGGCGATGCTCAAC
>CAJTNK010000099.1 GCA_910577885.1 uncultured Rikenella sp. | reverse complement strand
CCGCGCGGGGCCGCGTGCCCGCGGTGGGCGGGCGATGCTACGCATCGCTGGGGCCATCCGGGCGAAAAACTCACCCCGAAAAACCCAGCAAAACGCCCGGTGGACGTGCCGAGAGGCACCCATCCGGCTGAGAACTCCACAATCAACAAAATCCGACAACAGATCGAATACGAAGAGGGTTGCGGGGCCGCTCTTCGCAAGAACAGCCCCGCAACCCTCCGAGAAAAACGTCCTATAACTTAGAGCGTATCCTCGTAACGTTTTTCGACCACCTTCCAATCCACAATCTCCCACAACCCCGCCAGGAAATCCGGCCGTCGGTTTTGGTAATCCAGGTAGTAGGCATGCTCCCAAACATCGGCCGTCAAGAGCGGCACATGACCGTCACGGAGCGGGTTATGTGCATTCGACCCTTGGCTGATGACCAGTTTACCGTCCGGTTTGACCGACAGCCACGCCCACCCCGAACCGAAGAGCGTAGCTCCGGCTTTGGCAAACTCCTCTTTGAACTTCTCGAGCGACCCGAAACTATCCTCGATCGCATGAGCCAATACCCCCTCCGGTTTTTTCTTCGGGTCCGGCGACAGCTGGAAGAAGAAAAAGATATGATTCCAGGCCTGAGCCGCATTGTTGTAGATCGCCCCATCGGCCTTGCGGACGATCTCTTCCAACGTATCGTTCTCCATCGGCGTCCCCTCCAGGAGCTTGTTCAGGTTGTTGATGTAGGCGGCTTCGTGCTTCCCCCAGTGGAATTCCACGGTACGCGCACTCATGACCGGTTCCAGCGCATTGGCCGCGTACGGCAGGGCAGGATGTTCGAATTTCATAATGATCGATTTTTTACGTAAGTGTTAAACGAATGTTGATTCTTTGCCCGGTGAAAGAGCAAAATCCGTTCCAAAGCCCGTATCTTTGTCTGAAGAAGAAACGATTTTTCATGAGACGTTGGATCCGTTTTTTGATTCTGGCCTTTGTTGGCTGGGGGTGGGGAGCCTGTGTCGGCGGAGGGGCCGACCGTTCGGACCGGGAGGTGGATTCGACCTGGGTACCGCTGTACGAAACCCGGTATGCCGAGCGGTTCGCCGTGCTGGGCGATCCGACGAGCGGCGAGACCGTGCTGCGCGTGCTGAATCCGTGGCAGGGGGCCGAGGGAACGACGTTCGACTATCGGCTGGTGGAGGATACGACCGCCCGGCTGCGGACGAACGAAATCCGATGGCCGATCCGTTCGGCGGTTTGCCTGTCGTCGTCTCACGTCGCTTTTCTCGATGCCGTGGGGGCGGTCGGAACGGTGCGCGGGGTGTCGGGGCGCGACTTCATCACCAACCCGGCGGTGCATCGGGCGGAGGTTCGCGAGGTGGGGTACGACAACCAACTCGACTACGAGACCCTTGTGGCTTTGCAGCCGGATGTGGTTTTTCTGTACGGTCTGACGGGTGCGAACAGCGCGGCAGAGACTTTAAACCGACTGGGGATCCCGGTGATTTACGTGGCCGACTACGTCGAGAACACGCCTTTGGGACGGGCCGAGTGGATTATTCCGTTCGGACTGCTCGTCGGGCGGTTGGACGAGGCGGTGGGCCGGTTCATGGAGATCGAAGAGAACTACAAAGCCATCGGCGAACAGGTGGCCTTGTCGACGACAGAGGCGAAGCGGCCGGCGGTAATGCTCAATGCGCCGTATCGGGATGTGTGGTACCTGCCGGGAGATCGTAACTACCTGGTTCGGCTGCTGGACGACGCGGGGGGTGACTACCTGGGTCGGGGCGACGATTCGGACCGGAGTCGTCCGGTGAGCGCCGAGGAGGCGTTGTTGCTGCTGGTACAGGCCGATTACTGGTTGAATCCGGGCCAGGCGACGAGCCTGGCGCAGCTGCGGGCGGACAACCGTCGTTTTGCGACGTTGCCGGTGGTGCGTCGGGGTCGGGTCTACAACAACAATGCTCGCACAACGGCGCAAGGCGGAAGCGACTTTTGGGAATCCGGGGCGGTTCGTCCGGACGTGGTGTTGGCCGATCTGGTCCGGATCCTGCATCCGGAGCTGTTGCCGAATCACGATTTGTACTACTTCCGGGCGTTGGAGTAAGCGGCACCGAGGTGTTTTGCCGTTTTTTTTTGCCTTAGTAGGCGGCCCGCGCGGCCGACGCGTTCGCGTCACGGCGCGGGCCTTTATTAGGGTAGACACAGCCCGGTTCGCGTGCCGAGCGGCACCCCGCGCGCCACGCCTTAGGAGCGATTCACCTATTTCGCACTCGGCGAAATAGGTGAATCGCCCAGGCGCGCGGTCAAAGACCGTGGGTGCCCGGAAGTTGGTCCGCAAGTAGAGAAATTGCGGCCCTTTGGGGCGCGAGCTGCCGCCCACCGGCATAGAAAACCCCAGTAAGACACCAACGGGTGTTCGTGGGAACCGACCGACACACGCACCGGCACACCACAGTCTCTATACACGCATATTTTTGTTTTGAGAACGAGATTCATCCTGTTGTTCGCCCTGCTCGGGGTACTGTTCGCCGCCGACCTGCTCATCGGGTCGACCGGCGCGGTGTGGCCTTGGGGTACGGCGAGCGACAGCGCGGCAGCGGAGGCGACGGCAGAGATCGGACGGCGCATCCTGTTCGATTTCCGGCTGCCGAAAGCGCTGGTCGCCTTGCTGGCCGGCGTGGCGTTGTCGATCAGCGGCCTGCTGATGCAGACCGTTTTCCGAAACCCGCTGGCCGGACCTTACGTACTGGGGGTGAGCTCCGGGGCGAGCTTGGGGGTAGCCTTGTTTCTGTTGGGCCTGCCGCTGGTCGGAGGCCAGGGGCTCGGCAGCGGGATCGGACGCGACCTCGGGATGGCGACGGCGGCATGGATCGGAGCTGCGGCGATTCTGGTGCTCGTGATGGTCGTCTCGGCCCGGATCCGGGACATCATGGCGGTCCTGATCCTCGGCATGATGTTCGGCAGCGCGGCTTCGGCGTTCGTCGACCTCCTGCAATACTTCAGCCACGAGGCGGCGTTGAAAGGATTCGTCGTTTGGTCGATGGGGAGTCTCGGCGGCCTCTCGGCGGGACAGGTGGGCGTGATGGCCGGGTGTGTGGCAGGCGGCGGGTTGCTGGCGGGGGGGATGATCAAGCCGTTGAACCTGCTGCTGCTGGGCGAGGGGTATGCCCGGAGCATGGGGGTTTCGATCGGACGGGTACGGGGAGGCGTTTTTCTGGCCACTTCGCTGTTGGCGGGGAGTGCCACTGCTTTTTGCGGTCCGATCGGGTTTGTCGGCATCGCCGTGCCGCACGTGGCGCGGATGCTCTTCCGACGCGCCGACCACCGGATCCTGCTGCCGGGCTCGGGGTTGATCGGGGCGAATATGCTGCTGTTCTGCGACCTCGTGGCACAGCTGCCGGGGAGTGATTTGGTGCTGCCAATCAACACGCTGACCGCTTTGTTGGGGATACCGGTCGTGGTACTGGTGGTCGTCGGGAGCAAGCGGGGGAGGATCATGTGATGACACTGGAATTCAACGACATAAAACTCGGTTATGGCCGTTCCGGGAGAGAGGGGGGCCGGGTGCTGGCCGACCACCTCTCGCTGCGGGTTCCGGCGGGCCGGGTGACCGCCCTGCTGGGACGCAACGGAACGGGGAAAAGCACCCTGTTGCGGGTATTGGCCGGGGTGCGGCGACCGTTGAGCGGGAGCGTCCGGCTCGACGGGGTGGAGATCGACCGGCTCTCCCCGCTCGAACGGGCCCGGCGGGTCGCTTTCGTCACCACCGAGCCGGTTTCGACGGCCCACCTGCGGGTTCGCGAGGTGGTGGCGATGGGCCGCGCGCCTTATACCGGCTGGTTCGGCGGGCTTTCGGAGGAAGACGAGCGACGGGTGGACGAGGCGTTGGAACGGGTGGGGCTGTCGGAGTTCGGCGACAAGCCGCTCGAGAGCCTGAGCGACGGCGAACGACAACGGGCGATGATCGCCCGGGCCGTGGCCCAAGACACGCCGTTGGTGCTGCTCGACGAGCCGACCGCGTTTCTGGACCTGCCGAACCGCTACCGGGTCGCGCTGCTGCTGCGGGAGTTGGCGCACGAGACGGGAAAGACGGTCATTTACTCGTCGCACGATCTGTCGACGGCCGTTCAGCTGTGCGACACGCTGTGGGTGATGAGCGCCGCAGGGATCGAGACAGGGACGCCGGCCGAGGTGCTGGGGCGCGGCGCCATCGACGCGCTGTTCGACGACCTTCCGCTGCGTTGTTCGGCGGACGGTGCCGTGCGGTTCGACCGGAGCCAGAAACACCCATAACAGACACTCACTGAGAGAGATATACGACAGAGATGATCAAAGCCCTCTTTTTCGACATCGACGGCACGCTGCTGAGCTTCGCACGGCACACGATTCCGAGTTCCACGCGCCAGGCGCTGGAGGAGCTCCGGCGACAAGGCTACAAACTGTTCATCGCCTCGGGACGCCATCCGTTGGACGTTTTTTCGGTCCTCGACCTGCCGTTCGACGGCTATGTGACGCTGAACGGCGGGTGTTGCCTGCGGGGTCGGGAGGAGGTGGTGTTCCGCCGCACGATCGATCCGGCGGACATCGAACGGCTGATCGAATGGGAGAGCGGTCCGGAGGCTTTCGCGTGCGTGCTGGCGGGGGATCGGCGTCTGACGCTGAACTTCGTGGACGAGCGGGTGACGCGCGTGCGCGAGCTGGTCCGGAGCGACCACCTGGCAGGGGTCGTTCCGTTCGAGACGTGGTGCGAGGCGGCGCGGGAGGGGGTGTTGCAGCTGATCGCCTTTTTCGGACCGGAACAGGAGGAGCGGCTGATGGAAGAACTCTTGCCCCACTGTCGGGCGATGCGTTGGAGTCCGTTGTTTGCCGACGTCGTTCCGGAGGGGGTGAACAAAGCCGAGGGGATCGACCGTCTGCTGGCCTGTTTCGGGATCGGCGCCGACGAGGCGATGGCGTTCGGCGACGGCGGCAACGATTTGGCGATGCTCCGACACGTCGGTCTGTCGGTGGCGATGGGCAACGCCGCGCCGGAGGTGAAGCGGGCGGCGGACTACGTGACCACTTCGGTGGACGACCACGGTATTGCACGGGCATTGCGCCATTTCGGCCTGATCGAGTGGCGGTAACGACCGAAGGGCCCGCCGGCACCCGGGAAAAAAGCGCCGCCGACCGGACTGAGTGTCCGGTCGGCGGCTTGTGCATGCAGGAGTATGCGGGTGTTTAGAACGTGTCGTCCATGATCTCGAAGAAAGCCTGCGGGTGGTCGCACACCGGACATTTGTCCGGCGCCTCGGTGCCGCGATGTACATGGCCGCACACCTTGCACCGCCATGCCTGCGGTTTCGGCTTCTCGAACATCTCGCCCGCGTCGAGCGTCTTGAGGAGTTTCTTATAGCGCGCCTCGTGGTCCTTCTCGATGGCCGCAATCATGCGGAACTTGGCCGCCACCTCCGGGAACCCCTCTTCGTCGGCGATTTTTGCAAACTCCGGGTACATCACATGCCCTTCGTCATGTTCTCCTTCGGCGGCCTGACGGAGGTTTTCGGCCGTCGTTCCGATCATCCCGGCCGGATAGGTAGCCGTGATCTCGAGCGGCCCCCCTTCCAGGAACTCGAAGTAGATCTTCCCGTGGCGATACTCGTTGCTGGCGGTCTCGTCAAAAAAGTCCGCGATGACTTCATACCCCTCTTTGCGAGCCACCTTCCCGTAAATCGTATACCGTTCCCAGGCTTGCGATTCGCCGGCAAAGGCCTTCAACAGATTCTGTTCGGTACGCGTTCCGCGTATGCTTTTTTTGGTCTTTTTCATGACACTGAGTTTTGAAATTCGATTTGTAGTTTCGGTTGTCCGGAAATAGTACAAAAAGCATGCCAAAGCATTCTTTCCGTCGGCTCAACGGAGCAAAACCACCCCCGGCCGAACCGGCCTTCCCCCGGTGACCTATTCTCGCATGGAGTTCCCGATTTTATTCCCTACCTTCGGTCGAAATTCAGAACGGAAAACGAATATGAAAACAACGAAACAAACGATCGGCTTGCTCTGCAGCCTGCTGGTGGGGGTGTGCGCCCTCTCTGCATGCGGATCGACGACCGCCGATTCGGCCCAGGTGCGCGTGATGACGTTCAATATCCGGTATGCGAATCCGGACGACGGTCCCGATTATTGGGACAATCGACGGGAAGCGGTGGTCCGTATGGTGCGGGAGGTTCGGCCCGATGTGATGGGGATCCAGGAGGGCCTGGCCCCTCAGGTGGCTTTTCTGGACTCGGCCCTGACCGGCTACCGTTATGTGGGCGTGGGACGTGACGACGGACACGAGGCGGGAGAATATGCGGCGGTGTTCTACAACGATTCGTTGTACGTTCCGGTGGAGAGCGGCCATTTTTGGCTCAGCGAAACACCCGACACGGCGGCCTTGGGTTGGGATGCGGTGTGCATCCGGATCGCGACCTGGGTGAAGCTCCGCGAGCGGGCATCGTCCCGGGAGTTTTTGGTCTTCAACACCCATTTCGACCACGTCGGGGTGGTAGCACGGCGGGAGAGCGCCAAATTGCTGTTGGATCGGGTGCATGCGTTCGGCGACTCGATTCCGACGGTCATCATGGGGGACTTCAACTTTCCGGTCACCGACCCGTCACTGGCTCCGCTGATCCAGGCGCCGACCTTCTGCGAAGCCCGTGCGGCGGCAAAACACAAGCCGCAGGGCGACTCTTTGCCGGCTGTGACCTACCGAGGGTTCGGCCACGGCGAGTCGGGTGAGCTGATCGACCACATTTTCATCCAGGGTTTTACGCCTGAGGTTTACGAGGTAATCTCTTCGGGCTACGGGGTTCGTTACCTGTCGGACCACTTGCCGGTGCTGGTGACGCTGAAGTATTGAGACACCGGCCCCGGGCGATCGCGCGCACGGCTCCGGTATGTTGTGGAGCGTCGGCGCCAACGGGTACAGCTGGTCGTCGACGGTTACGGGCTCCAATGCCCACTTCTTGCACTTCGGCTACGGTGGGGTCTACCCGCAGGGCAGCAATAACCGTGCACGCGGTATTCAGTTGCGTTGCCTCCAGGAATAGGGAGAGGGGACCGCTGGGCACGCCAGCCGGGCCATTCGGGTAAGAAAAGCTTTGATCGAGCCAAC
>CAJTNK010000098.1 GCA_910577885.1 uncultured Rikenella sp. | reverse complement strand
TTGGTGCCGCTTTTTCCAAAAAGCGGCAGTACCCTCCAGCACAAAGAACGTTTGCAGACTTTGCCGAGGCAAGGCGAGGTAAACGAAGCTAAAAGGGACAGTACCCTCCAAACAAAGAACAGTGTATTTAGAGAATTATATAATGAGGAAGAGTTAGTTAGAGAGTATTGTAGTCGACGACGACCGTCATGCCGGGTTTGAGACCTTCGACCGGTTGGGCGGGACGGGCGTGTACCTCGAAGGTTTTGACGTCGAATTCTCCGGTAGTACGGGTGGCCGCCCAGGTGGCATAGGAAGCTTCGGCGGCAATGTAGTCGACGGTGAGGGAGAGCGTCGTGTCGAGGGCCGGGAAATACGCGTCGAAACGAGTTCCGACGCGTATTTTGGGGAGCATGGTCTCTTTGACGTTGAAGACCGTCCAGGCGTCGGCGAGGTCCACGATCGTCACCACCGGGAAGCCCGTGCCGACCAGTTCGCCGTTTTCGGAGATGACGCTCGACACCTCGCCGTCCACCGGCGCATACTGTTTTGTTTCGGTGACGAAGGATTCCACCTCGCTGACCGCTCCGCCGGCCTGTTCCACCAGCGCGGCCGCCGCCTGTTTATCTTCGCGCTGCGCCCCCTCGACCGCCATCGTATAGGCCGCCCGGGCCGCCGTCGAGGTGGTCTGCATCGACTGGAGCGAAGCCTGCGCCTCATCCAGCTTCTGGGCCGGCACAACCCCCTGTTCGTAGAGGTTCTTCACCCGGTCGTAGGTCTTGCGCGCCAGGTCGAGTCCCGCCAGCGACTTTTGCCACATCTCGTAGGCCTGTTGAATCTGCTGTTTGCGCGCCCCGGCGTCCACTTTTTCCTGCATGGCCGTCGCCGCCGAGCGAGCCGCTTCGGCCTGGGTGAGTTTGGCGAGGACCTCCGGCGAGCTGATGCCGTACAGGAACTGGCCGCGGACCACCCGTTGGCCCCGCCGCACCGTCAGGCTGTCGACCCGTCCGGGCACTTTGGAAGATACTTTGTAGCTCGTGGCCTCAACCGTTCCCTGCATCACGTACGGCGCCGGACGCAGCATGAACCAGCCGATGAAGGCCACTACCGTGATGAGTGCGATGAGCACCAGCGTGACGGTATATACTTTCGATTTCATGGGGTAAATAGAGTAGTAAAGTAGGATGATTTTCGTTAGTCGTTGTCAACGGTTCGGTAGCCGGGCATCGAGGCGTAGGAGCCGAAAGTCTCGGTCTCGCCGGCCAAGGCGAGCAGCCTGGCCAGCGTCACGTCGAACGCACAGGCGGCCGCCAGGCGCTCGATGCGTGCTTTGGCCAGGTTCAGACGCGCGTCGACCACCTCCGACGAAGGGGCCATCCCCTCGCTGAAGGCGCGTTGTTTGGCATCGAGGTACGAGGCTGCGAATTCGACCGATGCCCCCAGTGCCCGCACCTCGGCCTCAGCGCTGCGGAGTTGGTTGTAGAGTTTTTCGGTGAGGGTCATCAGGTCCTCTTCGGCCTTGGCCTGCATCACTTCGACCTGTCGGACCTGTTTTTTTGCGGCGGCGTGTTTGTACTCGCTGGAGAGCCCGTCGAAGATGCGCAGTTTGATCCCGGCACCCACCATCCAGCGCGGCGCGAGCTCCGTGAGCTGCCAGTCCCAGGCGTTGACCGCGCCGATGGCGGCCACCTCCGGCAGAAAGGCCGCCCGAGCCGCCCGGACTCCTTCACCGGCGAGCCGTCGGGTGAGTTCGACCTGTTTGAGCAGCGGACTGTTCTGCTTCACCCGCTGGCGGAACCAGTCGAGCGGCTGGAGGGTCTCGACGACGAAGAGTTCGGTCACGGGCCGGTAGTCCGCCTCCTGACACAGGGAGGTTCCCAAGGCCCGGTTGACGGTCTCGATCTGCAAAGCGGCGGCCTCCTGTTCGCCCTCGGCACGGGCCAGGAACATCTCGGCATAGAGCTTCTCGGTCGAAGCGATCATGCCGTTCTGCTCGAGCTTCCGGGCATCGTCCAGGTGTTTCCGCATACCGGCGGTCACCTCCTCGCGCACCCGCAACGCCTGCCGGGCCAAAGCGAGTCCGTAGTACCGCTCGACGACCTCCGCAAAGAGGTCCGTACGCGCCTTGAAAGCCTCCTGGTCGCTCTGTTCGATCCGGATTTTGGCAGCGTTCACCGCCGCATTGATCCGCCCGCCCATGTAAATGGGCACCACGGCCGAAGCCCCCACCACGGCGAATTGCTGTTTTTGGAGCGTGAGACTGAGGTCGAGCCCCCGAACCGCCTGCACGATCTGCGGCGGGATCGGGAACGGCAGAGGCAGCTGACCGAGCTGCTCGAGGGCGGCCTCTTTTTCGGCGTTCAGGTCGAAGGCCTTGATGTCCTTGGACAGGTAGGTGTAGGAGGCGGCCACGCCGAGTTGCGGCAGGCGCATCCCCCAGGCTGCTTTGCGTTGCGCTACGGCCGCTTCGCGGGCCAGTCGCTGGGCCTCCAGCGCGGGACTGCGGCGGTAGCTCAGTTCGACCGCCTCCTGCAGGGTCAAAGCGGTGGGCGGGACGAGGCTGTCGATCGCCGCCGCCGGGGCCGTCGCGGCCAGGTTCGGGAGCGGGGTCGTCTGTGCCGCGGCCGGACCACCGGCCAGCGCGCAGAGACCCGCTCCCAGAAGGGTCAACTCTCTGTATAACTGCATCGTATGGGATATGTACTCTCTATTCGTTTTGGGAGGGTCTTCCGCCCGCCGTTCCCCGAGAAGGGAGCGGCGGCGGGCATTTCTTTACGGGGCAAAATTAACAATAATCCCGGCTTTTTCCGGCAATCGTCCGACGATTCCTACCCGACCAACAGGACGATCACCACGCCCCAGATAATGAGCAGCGTGTTGCCGATCGCATACGTAATGGTGTATCCCATGGCGGGAGCCGAGCTGTCGAGGGTCTCTTCGACCGCGCCGAGGGCCGCCGTAGTGGTCCGGGCGCCCGAACAGCAGCCCAGCGTCAGGGCGTCGTTGAAGCGGAAGAGGTACTTCCCGATGAAGATGCCGCCGATCAGCGGAAGGGAGGTCGCCACGGCCCCGACCAGAAACAGGCTCCACCCCATGGCCTGGAACCCCTGGATGAAGGTGGGCCCGGTCGAGATGCCGACAATGGCGATAAAGACGTTCAGTCCGACGTTGTTCATGAACCAGAGGGCCGGTTCGGGAATGCCCCCCAGGTTGGGCCGTCGGGCGCGGAGCCAGCCGCACACCAGTCCGGCGATCAGCACCCCGCCGCTGACGGTGAGACTCAGCGGAATGGTCCCCACGCGCGCCACCAGCATCCAGCCGAAGAGCAGCCCGCCGAGGAGGATCCCGAGCCCCACGAGGGTCATGCCGGTTCGGGGCGTGGGCCGGTCGGCGAATCCGATGCGGGCGGCGGCCCGTTCGACGTCCTGCCGCAGCCCCACGAGCTCCAGACGGTCGCCGCCGTCGAGCCGCACCTCGCTGCGGACCGGGATACGAGCCCCGGCACGCGTGATGCTGCGAATCATGACGCCGTGCATGAAGTCGGCCCGCAACAGATCGCCGATCGACTGCCGGGTGGCCTCGCGCCCACCGGCCGCCACCACGGCCAGCGTCTCGACCGAGAAGTTCACCAGCTCGGAGTCCTCGATCTCGCGACCGATCCACTCCTCTTCCTCGATCACGAACTCCCGACGGCCGCTCACCACCAGCTCGTCGCCCCGGAAAATCATCGTCCGGGACTGCGGGTCGCGAATCGTCCCCTGCTGCCGGAGCCGTTCCACGAAGATCCGTTTGCCCTGACGACGCATCAGCTCCTCGAACTCACGCACCGTGCGACCCGGCGTGAACCATTCGTTGTCGGCACTGAAAGCTCGGAAAACGATCTCCCGCACGGCGGGGTTGAAACCGGGTTGCAGGCTGACGTCCTGCCCCATGCGGGCTTCCAGCTCCTTGGCGGCGGCTTTCACCTTGCCGACGCCCCCCAGCAGCCGGGGACCCAGCGTACCCAATAGCCAGGCCGAACCGGCCGTCCCGTAAATATAGGTCACGGCATAGACCACCGGCATGGTACTCAGGTCGAGCCCCTTGAGGTCGGGCATCTGTCCGATGGTGTCGGTAGCCACGCCCAGCACGGCCGACATAGTCTGCGAGCCGGCCATGAGCCCGGCGGCCTGCGAGGCGTCGTAGCCCATCACCACCGAGCAGAGCCACACCGACCCGAGGCACAGCAGGCAGACGACCACGGCAAAAGCCACCTGCGGCAATCCGTCCCGTTTGAGCCCCCGGAAGAACTGCGGTCCGACGGCATACCCGACGGCAAAGAGAAACATGAGAAAAAAGAGTGTCTTGGCCGGTTCGGGTATCTGGATCTTCATTTGTCCGACGACCACGCCCACCAGCAGTACGCTGGTGACGGTCCCGAGCGAGAAGCTTTTGTAGCGCAGCTGTCCGATCCAAAATCCGACGGCGACGGTGAGGAAAACGGCCAGTGCGGCGTTTTCCTGAAAGAATTTGACTAATTCGGTTCCAGTAAACATCGTTCGATAGTTTTTGGGAGAGAAAAAAATGATCTGTTCTTCTACCGCCTCGTGCGCAGCAATCCGCGTGCCGAAAAACACGTACTATTTTATACACTGTGTTTGGCAACGGGCTGGAACTGCCGCTTTTTAACTTCGTTTTCCTCGCGCTACCTCGGCATAGCCCGCAAGCGGCCTCTGCGCTCGGTACGCTGCTCGGTTGAAAAAAGCGGCACCAAAACCGACGCTGCCGGCGAGGTCAATGCAAACGCAGTTTGCAGATTGCCGAGCGGCGAGGAGGAAACCGAAGGTAAACTTTTGAGACAGCATACGCTACGCCTTAGGCTCCGCAATCCTCACGGTTGTGGGTGGGGCTTTCTCGGCGGGCGCGTAATGTAATCACTGCTTCAGCGCGCCACGCCGGAAAGTCCCACCCAAAGCACCAGGCTGACACGGCCAAAGCATCCCAACGGGATGCGCTCGGAAGTCTTTTTGGTTCTTTTTGTTCACAAAAAGAACAGTACCCTCCCATCACTTGAGTGGTTGTTCGTACGCGAAAATAATCGTATCTTTGTGGTGCTGAGTGCCTCAGAAGGCTCTCGGCGGACATACGGAAAGTGTTTTCGCATAGTCCTTCTAAGAAAATGTGGTAGTTTTCAAAAGCGAAGGGATAGACGAACGAACACTCACTTCTTGTTTAGTATATGGACAGGGAGCGCACTCGGCGCACCCCTCTTACCCCATATCTATACAGGTGTGGGGTATTGCATCGTTTATTTTCGCTTGGGTTCTACCACAACCTTCTTAGAGGTAAACGAAATCGACTCCACACTTTCTTTTTTCTACACACCCAGGTCTTTCGCGGAGTCGGAGGGACGCAAAATGCTTTTCAGCCATGAAAAAGTTTTTACTCTTGTGCTTCACCGCGCTCCTTTCGAGTAGCATTCTCGCACAAAACACCGGCCTGCAAGATGTGATACATCTGAAAAACGGCTCCGTTATCCGGGGGACGATTATCGAACAGGTCCCCGGCGAATCGATCAAGATCGAGACCCGCGACGGCAATGTCTTCGTCTATAAGATGGAAGAGATCGGCAAGATAAGTCGCGAAACCGATCAACAGACCCGTTCTCAATGGCAAAGTCAACGACCGGCCGGAACGCTTCAAGCCAAACCGCAAGGGTATGACGGGATGGTAGAAGCCGGTTATGGGATCGGGATAAACGGTTACGGTGGCCGTTTCGAATTGGATGTGATAAACGGTTATCGGTTCAATCCGTATATCAGCGTGGGGTTCGGGATCGGAGTCAACGTCTGGACCAACGGTTCGGATATCGTCACCCTACCGTTGTTTGCCCATTTCCGGGCCAATTTTATGAACAGACCCGTCTCGCCGTTTTTTGCGTTCAATGTCGGATACAATGTCTCGCTGACCAGCGGAATCAAAGGTGGTGCGATGGTCGAACCGACACTCGGAGTAGCTTTCCGTACCTCGAATCGAACGGCCGTGACGCTGGGTATAGCCTATTCCGGACAGCAATATAAAGAAACATATTACTCATACGGATACTACGATTATTCTTCCTATGAAGAAAAATTGTGGGCCTCTGCCATCCGGATCAAACTGGGCTTCACGTTCTGAAGTTGAGGCAGCGGCGCGGAAGAAAAAAGAAGCGCCGATTTCGTTCGGAGATAGAACGAAACCGGCGCTTCTCTCATGGTGTGCGGAGAGGGAGGGATTCGAACCCCCGGAGCCGTGAAGCTCAACGGTTTTCAAGACCGCCGCAATCAACCACTCTGCCACCTCTCCGGGCACAAAAGTAACGCTTTTTCCCGGATCGCCAAACCTCCCGCCACAACTTTCCCACAAACCCATCCCGCTGCCAGAAAAAAGTTTTTGGCATAAAAATCGTACAACCTCTTGGTTATTAAATTTTATAGCCTATATTTGCACTCGTACAACCGAGTTATCCGAACTCTCTAAATGTTTACTGTTATGAATAAAACTCAACTCGTGGAAGCAATCGCTGCCGAAGCAGGATTGACCAAAACTCAGGCTAAAAAGGCTCTCGAAGCTTTCATCGGCGTGACGGGCAAAACCCTCAAGGCTGGCGATAAGATTGCGTTGGTGGGCTTCGGCTCGTTCAGCGTGACCAAAAAACCGGCGCGCACGGGGCGCAACCCGCGCACGGGGGCGGCTATCAAGATTGCTGCCAAGAAGGTCGTGAAGTTCAAGGCTGGGGCAGAACTCAGCGCGGCGGTGGGGAAATAATTTAAGCGCTTTTTCGTTTTCGCTTCGTTACCCTCCCTTTGACGAGGGGGGCAGTACGGAGTAAACACACGCTTTTGCTCTTGAGAAAAGGCCGCTCCAGTGGCCATATAAAAAACCGGTCCTCTTTCGTGCGTTGCGCGGAAGGTGGCCGGTATTTTTGTACCTTTGCGAGACTCCGGAGAGGGGGGCTATTGAGAGGGTAGGAGGAGTTAGGGAGGCAAATGTTTGTGACTTTTCTCGCCCGAAGGCCCCTACCGAGTGCCGGGAGGCACCGCCCCCGCGGCGTAAGCGGGGCCCGGCCGGCCTGAGGCCAGTCGAAGACGGTGTTTAGGTCGCCCGCCAGCATAAAGAGGGATTTTCAGTCGTTGTGCGCGAGCACAATCGAGATGAAATCCCCGCGGGCGGCCCCAC
>CAJTNK010000097.1 GCA_910577885.1 uncultured Rikenella sp. | reverse complement strand
CCGCGCGCCTGGGCGATTCATTCTATTTTGCAATTAGCAAAATAGTTGAATCGCTTTTAAGGCGTGGCGCGCGGGGCCGCTCGGCACTCGAAGACTGGACTTTTTTCCGCAAAACTCCGCTGGCGACGACTCGTTATTAGCAAAGAAGCCGCCTGGGTCAACACCTTTTCTCTGCCCCACGGTCACTGGCCGCCCTTACGCCGGGCAGGCGGTGCCGCTCGGCACCCGAAAACTGGAACTTGCATCGACAAATACCGCCGTGCGGTTGACCCGAGAAACTTCTCTGTCAAACGGTCATTGACCGCACCCTTTCGGACGAGAAAAACGAACTCCGTCCGAAAAAACCTGCTAACGGACTGTTGCGATACGGCGTGCCGTGTAGTCACGCAACAATTCGGCCGTTTGGTCGACCCCGAGGATCGAAGAGTCGATGCACAAATCGTAGGAAGTGGCCGCTCCCCACCGCTTATCGGTGTAGAAATCGTAGTACGCGGCCCGTTTCCGATCCGTCCTGCGCATCATCTCGATCGCCTCTTTCGGTGTTTGTGCCCCGTGGCACCGCATGATGCGGGCGATTCGGTCGTCGTCCGAAGCGTAGATGAAGGTGCTGATACAGAGCGGTTCATCGCGAAGGATATAGTCCGCACAACGCCCCACGATCACACACGAACCGGCCGCCGCCACCTCCCGAATCACGTCCGACTGGAATTTGAAAATATTCTCGCCCGCCAACGCATTTCCCGGGTTGCGCATCGCGCCGCTGCCCATCATCAGACTGGCGGACAAAGCTTGCATTAGGGTGCTCGGCACTTTTTCGTCGGCTTTTTCGAAGTATTCGGGGTCGAGCCCGCTCTCTTTCGAGGCTGTTGCGATCAGCTCTTTGTCGTAGTACGGGATGGCGAACAGGTCGGCCAGCCGACGACCGATTTCCCGGCCGC
The DNA here is from genome assembly GCA_910577885.1 of uncultured Rikenella sp. GTDB lineage: Bacteria > Bacteroidota > Bacteroidia > Bacteroidales > Rikenellaceae > Rikenella. The sequence goes on along the minus strand of CAJTNK010000097.1, from coordinate 6,298 downwards.
CGCTTCCGAACTGGCGGCCGATCGTGATGACAAAACGAGGGTTTTTCATGAAGTAAGGTCTGTGTGAATCGTTTTACGGGTGGAGACTCGGTTGGTGTTGCATGGTCCGGAACTTCCGGAACTGTCTCCAGAGCAAAATCGCTGCCAATGTCGTGGCCGCGGCATCGGCCAGCGGCATGCTCATCCAGACCCCGTCGGCTTCGAAGAAGATCGGGAGCGTCAGCAGGAACGGCACCAGGAAGAGCAATTGGCGGGTGAGCGAGAGAAAAATCGCTTTGGGTGCCATGCCGATCGACTGGAAGAAATTCGAGGTCACCATCTGGAACCCGACGAATGGGAACATGGCCAGGACGATTCGTAGCGCATGGCTCGAGATGTCGAGCAGTGTCGGATCGTCCGTGAAGAGCATCGTGATGTAGCGCGGGAAGAGCTGACAGACCGTGAAACCGGTCGTCGTGACACCGACGGCACAGCAGATCACGTATTTCAGGGTCCGGATCACCCGGTCGATCTTCCGCGCGCCGAAGTTGTAGCCCACGATCGGTTGCATCCCCTGGTTGAGCCCCATGACCACCATCACGAAGAGCATCGCGATGCGGTTCACATTGCTGTAGGCGCCGATATAGAGGTCTCCGCCGTGAAAGCGCAGTGCGCGGTTGATGAGGATCACGATGACGCTCGAACAGACGTACATCAGGAACGGCGCCAGGCCGATCGACAGGATGCCTTTGACGATGCTCCGTTTGAGGCGGATGGTCTGTCGGGTGAAGTGGACGAAGCTTTTCGGGTTGACGAAGTGTCTGATCTCCAGCGCCATGGCCGTAGCCTGTGCAATGACCGTCGCCCAGGCCGCTCCGGCGATTCCCCAGCCGAAGCCGAAGATGAAAATCCCGTTCAGGATGCAGTTCAGCCCAACGGCCGTCAGCATGAACGCCATGGCCCGTCCCGGATAGCCCGACGCACGGAGCATGTCGTTGAGTCCCAGGTAGATGTGTGTGATGACATTTCCCGCCAGCAGAATGACCATATAGCTCCGGGCATATCCGATGGTGTTTTCGCTGGCGCCGAAGAAAGTAAGAATCGGGTCGAGCAGCGGCAGGCACACGAGGGTGTAGAGGAGGCCGATCAAGGTGTTGAGAATGATGACGTTCCCCAGGATCAACAAAGCGCTGCTACGGTCGTTTTGCCCCATTTTGATGGAGAGGAGGGTCGACGCGCCGATGCCGACCAGCGAGCCGAATGCTGCGCCGAGGTTCATGAGCGGCATGGTGATCCCCAGTCCCGACAAGGCCAGCGGACCGACGCCGTGGCCGATGAAGATGCTGTCCACCAGGTTGTAGAGCGACGAGGCGGTCATGGCGATGATCGCCGGAATCGCGTAGCGGAGCAGCAGGGTCGATATTTTTTCGGTGCCTAAGAGTTGAGTCGAACTTTGTTGAGCCATAGGGCGCAAAAAAAACGAGTGTAGGACAACGGTCGTCCGCCGTGTGCTCCGTTCGGATCGGGAGCACAGAGAGGGGAGACGATCGTTGTCCTACAAAGGTAACCCAAATTCCGCACTTGTCCTAACGTGCGGCGGCTTCGTTTCGGTTAGAGTCCGAACTCACGCAGGTAGGTGGGCATGTCCTTGTCTCCGCGGCCCGAGACGTTCACCACCACTACGTCTTCCGGCCGGAACTTCATCTGCGGCAGGGCGGCCAGGGCGTGGGCCGACTCGATGGCGGGGATGATTCCTTCGAGCTGCGAGAGTTCGCGGGCGGCTTCCAAGGCCTGTCGGTCGGTGGCGACCAGAACGGTCGACCGGCCGGTGTGAGCCAGGTAGGCGTGCAGCGGGCCGATGCCCGGGTAGTCCAGCCCGGCCGAGATGGAGTACGGTTCGCGCACCTCGCCATCCTGGTCGAAGAGGATCATCGAGCGGCTGCCGTGCAGGATCCCCTCCGTGCCGCAGGTCAGCGATGCGGCGTGTTCGTCGCCCTGGGTGCCGTGCCCGCCGGCTTCGACTTGAACGAGGCGCACGGCCTCTTCGTCCAAAAAGTGGTAGAAAGCACCGGCCGCATTGCTACCGCCGCCGATGCAGGCGATCACGTAGTCGGGCAGCTCGCGGCCTTCCTGTTCGAGGAGTTGCGCGCGGATCTCCGCGCTGATGACGGATTGCAGCCGGGCCACGATGTCCGGAAAGGGGTGCGGACCCACCGCAGAACCCAGCAGGTAGTAGGCCTCCGGATGGGCTACCCAGTAGGCGAAAGCCAGGTCGACGGCATCTTTCAACGTCCCGCCGCCGCTCGTGACCGGTTCGACCGTAGCGCCGAGCATCTTCATCCGGGCTACGTTCAGGGCCTGTCGCTCGACGTCCACGGCGCCCATATAGACGGTGCATCGCAGCCCTAGCTTGGCGCAAACCGTGGCCGTAGCCACCCCGTGTTGTCCGGCTCCGGTCTCGGCGATGATGTGGGTGCACCCCATTTCGCGGGCCAGCAGGATTTGGCCGATGGCGTTGTTGATCTTGTGCGATCCAGTGTGGTTCAGCTCCTCGCGTTTGAGGTAGATCCGTGTGCCGTACTTGGCGCTGAGCCGCGGCGCGAAGTACAGCGGCGACGGCCGACCGGCATAGTCTTTCAGCAGGGCGGCGAATTCTGTTTTGAACTTCGGACTTTCGAGGATTTCGACATACCGTTCGGTGAGCTGGTCGATGTTTTCTTTGAGCTCGTCGGGGATGAAGGCGCCGCCGAACGGGCCGTAGTAACCGTTTTCGTCTACGTTGTAGTTCATGGTATTTGAAATTTTTGTGTTTTGTCGGGTATCTATGGGTTATAAAGAAGAAAGGCCGCCGGTGAGTCCGACAGCCTTTCCTGAGTTCTTTATTTCAGCTAAATCTTGGAACAAGAGGGTGCAGCAAAAAAGCGGCTCACGCGAATCGGAATCGAGTCGTGCGCCACCACCATGCCTGTGCCAAAGTAATCGCTTTCATGCTTCCAAGTGAGTTCGTTCGGTTTGAACAAGGGCAAATATACGAAAAAATCGAATCCGCCAAATTTTCGGTGCGAAAAAAGTGTGTTTTTTGGGGGGAGTGGTTCCCGGGGCGAAAAAATCGGATCGTTCCCCGGGAATTTCGGCCATCTGTTTCTCAACCCGCCAAAAAAGCGCATCTTTGTGGAGTAACGATTGTCCACTCGCCATGAAACATCTTCTCTTCACGGAGCATATGAAAACGGCCGACCTGATCCATGCGAATTATCGGCTGTTGTTCGTGCTGCCCCGCTTCGGGATCCAGCTGGGCTTCGGCGACCGCAGCATCGGAGAGGTCTGTCGGCAGAACGGTTGCTCGGTCGACTTGTTCCTGCTGGTCTGCAACCTCTGTACGTTCAACGATTTTTTGCCCGATCCCGGCGCGCTGCATGCCTTCACGGTCGACGAGCTGACCGCTTACCTGCGTCGGTCGCATGAAGATTACCTGCAACACCAGATTCCGGAGATTCGGGAGCGGGTCCTGGCTCTGGTCGGGTGCTGCGAGGCGAAGAACGGCCGGGTGCTGGAACGTTTCTTCGATGATTACCTCCGCGAAGTGGTCCGCCATTTCGAGTACGAAGAGGCGGTCGTTTTCCCCTATGTCCACAGCCTCGTGGCGGGCACAGGGAGGGCCGACGAGGGGTATTCGATCGGACAGTTCGAGGAGAATCACAGCAACATCGAAGAGAAGCTCGGCGACCTGAAGAACATTTTGATTAAATACCTGCCTGACCTCTCGTGCGGGGCGTTGCGCAACAACTTGTTGCTCGACCTGTTTCTGTTGGAGGGCGACCTGAGCAAACATTCGTTGATCGAGGATCGGATCTTGGTGCCGCTGGTCGAACAACTGGAGGGGGAAAGGCGATGAACGGAGGGGCGAAAAAAACACGCCGTGTAGCGATTATCACTCCGTCGGCATTGTTGACGGCCGGTCTGAAGAGTCTGTTGGCGGAGGCCGGCGGAGGCGAATTCGAGGTGTGCGGCCTGTTCGATGAGCCGGGACGTTTCATGGAACGGGCGCCGTTGCTCGAGCCGGACGTGGTGTTGGTCGATCCGGTGGTGTTCGATTTTCAGCGGCGAACCGCCGTGCGGAGCTGTTTCGAGGGGGTGCCTCGGGCGGCGCTGGTGGCCGTGGTGTACGGTTTCATCGAACCCGAGACGCTGAAACAATACCACGGAGCCGTTCTTCTCTACGACGACGGTCGGACGGTGGTCCGCAAGCTGCGCCGGGCGCTCGAAGAGCGGAGGCCCGAAGCGGAGGGGGGCGGCGAGGGGTACGAGCTGACGGATCGCGAGAGCGAGATCCTGGTTGCCGTGGCCAAAGGGATGACCAACAAGGAGATAGCCGACGCACACCACATTTCGGTCCACACGGTGATTTCTCACCGGAAGAACATCACTCGCAAGACGGGCATCAAAACGGTCTCGGGGTTGACGGTCTATGCGCTGCTCAACAACCTGCTCGATCAGTCGGAGGTCGAGTGACGGTTTGCGGCAGCTCGGCGGAGCGTCTCCCCAAAAATGGGGAGTCGTCCGGTCGTTTTTCCCTACAACCGGGGATTTTCTGTCGTCCCGAATCTCCCGATCTTTGTCCTATCGAAAATCGCGATGCGGATTTGAATTTTGTAAGCCAACAGAGTAGACGCCGCACGAAAAACCTCGTTGCCCGATCGGCGCGAGGTTTTTTTGTTTGTCCGGGGGGCCGCGGCATCAGCAGGCGAAGGATCAGAAGTTGAACTGAACCAACAGTTGAGCCCGGTGGGCGAAACCGATCCGGTGGTCGGCATTTTTGCGCATCCCGTACAGGTATTCGACCCCTACCTGAAAGGCCGGAGAAATGTTGTAAAACAGGTTGCCGACCACGTATTGCGACAGGCGGTAGGTCTCCGGAGCTTGGGCGAAGTAATCGGCTTTGTCCCAGACGCTTACTTGGCTGTAGGCCACGTTCGTCTGCCAGTCGCGGGCGAAGCTGTACCGCAGGCCCGCCAGCCAACCCATGATGGGCAGCGTTTGCAGCCGTCCGGGTCGATTCGGCGCGGCCACCAGGTCGTAACCGTTTCCGTCCAGGTCCTGGAGGTAGTTGCCGATCCCCTCGCCGTAGACGATCTGACCGAAAATGTCTATCTTCCGACCGACCGCGATCCGACCGCTCAGCATCGCCGCCCAACCGGTTTCGACCCGGGTGCGTGACGCGACGTCGTCGTAATAGTGCATCGTTCGCAGCAGTCCCGAGGCCCGCAGATGGCTGCGCCCTTCGTTCCAGTTGTACTGGACGTAGAGCGGGATGTCCGGTACGCGTTGCGGAAGGGTGTAGGCCGCTTCCGAGGCGGGCGGAGTGGCGCTGAGGGTGGGCATTTCGGCGGCGACGGCCAACTCCCAGTGCGGACCGATGGCCCGGTGGTAACGGATCATCAGGTTGCGGCGGTAGGTGTAGGCATTCGGTCCCTGGACGTCGATCGTACGCGGAACGGAGCGCAGGTCGGCAAAGGTGGTGACGGTTTGACCGAAGGTCAGCCCTTTGAATGAAAGGTAAGCCTGGCGCAGTCGCAAGACGTGGTTTTCGCCCCGAAAGTCGGCTTCGATGTAGCTCTCGATGGGGCCGAGCGGGCGGCTTTGAACAATGGTCTTGAAGAACAGGCGCGAGGCGCTGACATCCATTCGCAAGGCCTGTCGGTCGGCCGGTGTGCCTTGCATCGGGATGTCGTAGGGGATGAAGTCGCGGTTCTGTACCGCATTGTCCCAGTCATAGGAGGTGCGGAGGCTCACCGAACCGCCGATCCCGAAAACAGCCCGATTGGTCCGGTCCGAGATCAGAAAGTTCGGAACCCCGGACTGTTGGAAACCTCGTTTGACGGTCGAGGCGTACAGGTCGACGGCTCGACTTTTGGTCTCCCGGAGCGAGTCGCTCTGCGGGTCGGCACCGATGATCCAAACCGTATTCAGCCGGTCGTAGGGTGACCGTTGCGAGAGGGTATCCTGGGTGCGTTTCGCCTGTGCCGACCCGTTTCCTGTCGCCAAGAACCCGACGGCTGTCACGCTCGTTATCGTCCAATACAGTCGTTTCATAACAAGTGTGATTATGAGTAGGATAAGAATATATAGAGATAGTCCCGTGGATTTGAAACAAGTTTTGTGCCGTTTGTTGGTTTTTTCGCGATGTTTCGCGCCGGCTTTTGCGGGTTATTTGGGGGCCCGCGTGGTCTGAGAGGGTTTTCTCGCCCGAATGGCCCCTACCGGGAGCCGGGAGGCACCGCCTGTCCGGCGCACCCGTTGGGTGTTTTGCCGGGGTTAT
>CAJTNK010000096.1 GCA_910577885.1 uncultured Rikenella sp. | reverse complement strand
TGATGCGACAGAAAGTAGGCAAAGAACGCAGCCAAGAGGGCTGCGCCCCCTTGGCCATCCCCCGACAACCGCCACCCGGAGAATGTTCGGCCTTGCGCCCACCCCCCGAGCGGCTCCGCCGCTGGGCGCCAAGGCCGGCGATGCAAAGCATCGCGACTTGTGCCGGAAAATGTTCTCCGTCCGAAACTCGGCCGGGATCTCCCTACGACGGCCGACGCCACCCGGCGGAAGACCGGTGCCGCTCGGCACCCGAAGACTGGGATTTGCTCCGACAAGCCACGCAAGCGACGGACCGAAAATTCTCTGCTCGAAACTTAGCCCCATCCTTTCGCGGGCCGCCGCCTGCGGGAGAACGACACCCATCGCGTGAGCGATGGAAAAAGTGGCGGGCCTCCCGCGCGGGGAGGCGGCGGCCCGAGCGACCCTATGGGTCGCAGTTCTTCAGCTTACCGCCCTCTTACGAATCACCAACAGAGAAAGTTCGGCCTCGGGCGCGGTGCCGCTCGGCACTCGAAGACTGGGTTTTGCTCGGCAAAGACCGCTGGCGTCGGCCGAAAAACTGCGCCACAAAACAACAAGCTCTGTCCGCGCGCCTGCGAAATCCGGCAACAAACCATCGGAGCCTCAACGCGAAGCCGCAGGCCAGCGCACCGAGACCTTGCTAACAAAGAAGCGAGGCTTATCTCCATCGTATGGAGGTAAGCCCCGCTTCTTTCTATGTCGCAAACCCGCTCGGTCTCCCGAGAAGATCCCTCTACAGCGCCTTGATTTCGGTCAGAATCGCATTGGTCTTGCGCACCGCTTCCGCGCTCTTTTCGAAGAGTTCTTTTTCTTCTGCCGTCAGCTCCAGTTCAACGACCCGTTCGGCCCCGTTGCGTCCGATCACGGTCGGCACCCCGATGCAGATATCCTTCTGACCGTACTCCCCTTCCAGGTAAACGCAGGCCGGAATGATCTTCTTCTGGTCGCGCACAATGGCTTCGACCACCGACGCCGATGCCGCCCCCGGCGCATACCAGGCCGACGTTCCCAAGAGCTTGGTCAGTGTCGCTCCGCCTACCATCGTATCGGCAGCCACCTTGTCGAGCACCGCTTTGTCTTTGCAGAGCTGCGTCACCGGCACCCCTTTGACCGACGCTTTCGAGATCAGCGGAATCATCGTCGTATCACCATGTCCCCCGATCACCATTCCTTCGATGTCGTTCGAGTTGACGCCCAGCGCCTTGGCCAGGTAGCACTTGAAGCGAGCCGAGTCCAACGCTCCGCCGAGCCCCACCACCCGGTTTTTGGGCAGCCCCGTCGCTTTGAGCGTCAGGTAAGCCATCGGGTCCATCGGGTTCGAAACGATCACCAAGATAGCGTTCGGCGAGTGTTTCAGGATCTCGGTCGCCACCGACTTCACGATCCCGGCATTCACCCCGATCAGCTCTTCGCGGGTCATGCCCGGTTTGCGCGGCATCCCGGAGGTGATTACCACCACGTCCGAACCGGCCGTCGCCGCATAATCGTTCGTCACGCCTACCATGTTGGTGTCGAAATCCATCAGCGTGGCGCACTGGTACATATCGAGGATCTTCCCTTCGGCCACCCCTTCTTTGATGTCCAGCAGCACCAATTCGCTGCACACTTCGCGCGTTGCCAGCACATTGGCACACGTTGCGCCTACGTTCCCGGCCCCTACTACTGTTACTTTTGCCATCGTCTTACTTTGATATTACTTAAGTATGTGTGTGTTGTGTGTCTCTCGCGTATGGTCCGGTCCCGGGATTATCCGATCATCGCCGCATAGTCGTCGGCCGACAACAACCCGTCGAGTTGAGCCGGATCCGTGATGCGGATTTTTATCATCCACCCGTCGCCGTACGGGTCTTTGTTGACCGTTTCGGGCGCCTCTTCGAGTGCGCTGTTGAACTCCAGCACCTCGCCGGCCACCGGAATGAAAGCGTCCGAGACCGTCTTGACCGCTTCGATCGTTCCGAAGACATCGCCCTGGGCCAAGGTTTCGCCTTCGGTCGTGATGTCCACGAAGACGATGTCGCCCAGCTGGTCCTGAGCGAAGTCGGTGATGCCGACATAGGCCTCCTGGCCTTCGGCGCGGATCCACTCGTGGTCTTTCGAATATTTCAGGTTGGAAGGAATGTTGCTCATCGCTGTATGGAAGTTTTATACGATTTTACGGACCAAAGATACCGCTTTTTTCGGAACGTGCAAGGGGGAGTGTTAGCAAAATAACACCGCCGTTGTGTGCCGTGGGATGGAATCCGGAAAAATCTTCGTACCTTCGTAGAGTTATGAAAAAAATGATCGGCCTGTTGGCCTTTTGCGCGGCTGCCGCAGTGGCGACCGCCGCGCCGCGAAAATCTACAAAAATCGTACCGCGCGAGGCGCTGCCCGCATTGATTCCTGCGCCGCAGCGTGTCGAGGTGACGGGGCCGTACCGGATGCCGCTGTTGAATGTCAAAGTGCGGATCGATTCGACGCTCGATCTGCCGGCCGAAGGGTACGTGCTCGAGACCTATAAGAAAGGGGTGCGGATCACCGCCCGGGACGAGCAGGGGGCTGTGTGGGCGCGGCAGACGCTGCGTCAGCTGGCCGACGCGCGGGGGCTGGTGCCGAGCGTGCGGATCGTCGACTGGCCGGCTTTCGGCTGGCGGGGATTCATGCACGACACCGGGCGGAATTTCATCCCGGTCGACACGCTCAAACGACACCTCGACCTCTTGTCGCGCTACAAAATCAACCTCTTCCACTGGCACCTGACCGACTATCCGGCCTGGCGGATCGAGTCGCGGGCCTTTCCGCGGCTCAACGACCCGGTCTACCAGCGGCCGGGGCGGGATGTCGGCAAGTTCTACACCTACGGCGAGATACGGGACGTGATTGCGTATGCGCGGCGGCGGGGGATTCGGGTGGTGCCGGAGATCGACATGCCGGGTCACAGCGCCTATTTCAACAGCGCGTTCGGTTTCGGGATGGCCGATCCGCGGGGGATGCGGGTGCTGGAGCGGGCGTTGAACGAGTTTTTCGAAGAGATCCCGGTCGAGGATGCCCCCTGGGTGCATATCGGATCGGACGAAGTGCATATCCCCAATCCGACGGAGTTCATGCGCTGGGCCGACAGCGTGGTGCGGGCTGCCGGACGGGTGCCGATGGTGTGGGATCCGGGGCTGACGCCGGCGTCGACGGGCACCATTCGCCAGGTGTGGTCCGAGGCGCCGGGCTACGTGGCCGATCAGACGGCGGGCCGCGGGCCGTTCGTCGACTCGTACATGGGGTACTTGAACAACTACGACCCGATTTCGTTCACCCCGCGGATGCTGCTCCATGCGCCGTGTGGCCGCGCGCAGGGCGATTCGGTGGCCTTGGGCGGGATCCTCTGTCTGTGGAACGATACCAAGGCTCCCGATCAATTGGGGATTGTGCGCAACAGCAGCCTGTGGTCGGGTTTGCTGCCGTTCATCGAGCGGCTTTGGCACGGCGGAGCGGTTCCGGAGGGGGCGCCGGTCAACCCGAATCTCTTTCCGGACCCCGATTCGCCGGCGGGCGAAGCGTTGACGGAGTTCGAAGGGCGGATGGAGGCCCACAAACGGGGGATCTTGGCGGGCGAACCTTTCTGCTGGTGGCCGAATGCGGGTTTGCGCTGGCGGGTGTCGGAACCGGTGGCTCTCGGAGCCGATACGACGGGCGTGAAGTGGCACACGCTCTACGGCGGAGCCGTCGACGTCGATGCGATGCTGGTGACGCTCGGTCTCGCCCGGCCCGACTCGGCCGAGGTATGGGCCGAGACGATCATCACGGTGCCGGGCGATACGGTCCTGTGGGCGCAGGTGGGGTTCGAGGCGCCGTCGCGCTCCAACCGCATCTCCAACGGGATCGGACGTCAGGGCGAATGGGAAACGGGGTCGGACCTCTGGGTGAACGGGGTGCGTGTCGCGCCGCCGGTGTGGCGCGAGCCGGGGGCCTACGCCTTCCGCTTCAACACCTGGGCACGTCCCGAAGAGGAACTGCCCTACACCTCGGAACAGCTCTTCTGGACGCGTCAGCCGGTGAAAATCGCCCTCAAAGCGGGCTCTAATCGCATCCTGCTCCGCTCCCGAAAACTCTTCCCGGCGCAACACTGGATATTTGCCTTTATCCCGCACGAGTAACCCCTCCTGCTCTTTTGGGCATAATGTGTAAACGGTCTTTAGCGACGTGCTGGAACTGTCGCTTTTTGAAAAAAGCGGCACCAAAAACTTTTGAGCTAGCATACGCTACGCCTTAGGCTCCGCAGTCCTCAGGTTGTGGGTGGGGCTTTCCGGCGAGGCGCGTAAGGTAACTACAGCCTAATCGCGCCCCCGCCAAACGTCCCCACTCAAAGACAGGCTGACACGGCCAAAGCATCCCAACGGGATGCGTGCTAAAGTTTTTTTGGTTCTTTTTGTTCACAAAAAGAACAGTTCTATCCGGTTGCTAAAGCACGGGTTTGCAAATTCCGCTCAAAAGAGAAAAAGAGGATTATCTTTGTAGAGATATGGAGAATTACATCACGTTGTCGGCGCTTCAGGGTCAGTTGCGTACCGTGATCGAGCGGTACGCCGGGGAGACGCAGTGGGTGGTGGCCGAGATCAGCGAGTGTAAGGTGAACTATTCGGGGCACTGTTATCTGGAGCTCGTCGAGCGGCAGCAGGAGGGGAAAGCCCCGGTGGCGCAGGCTCGGGGGGTGATTTGGGCTTCGACGTACAAGATGATCTCGGGTTACTTTCGGTTTCAGACCGGTTCGGACCTGGAGAAGGGGATGAAAGTGTTGGTCAAGTGCGGGGTTTCGTACCATGCCGTGTATGGGTTGAGCTTGGTGATTAGCGACATCGACCCTTCGTACACCCTCGGCGAGACCGAACGGCTCCGGCGGCAGACCATCGCGCAGTTGCAGGAGGAGGGGGTGTTCGACATGAACCGCGACTTCGAACTGCCCGCTGTTGTGCAGCGGATTGCCGTGGTGTCGTCGCCCAAGGCGGCCGGTTACCGCGACTTCATGCAGGAGCTGGCCGCGTCGCCGTATCGGTTCGAAGTGCGGCTGTTCGGCGCCGTGATGCAGGGCGATGCTGCCGAAGGATCGATTGTCGAGGCCTTGGATGCGGTGGCGGCGCAGGGCGATGAGTTCGATGCCGTGGCGATCATTCGCGGCGGCGGGTCGACCAGCGACCTCGGATGTTTCGACAACTACCGGATTTGTGCCTATGTGGCTCAGTTTCCGTTGCCCGTTCTGACCGGCATCGGACACGACAAGGATGTGAGTGTGGCCGATATGGTGGCGCACACGTCGCTCAAAACACCGACCGCCGTAGCGGCTTTTTTGGTCGGTCGGTCGGCGGAATTCTACGATCGCGCGGCGGGGCTTTATGACAACCTGGTCCGGGCGGCTCGACAGACCTTGATGGCCGAGGCGAACCGGATTGAAAATGCCGGTTTGCAGCTGGCTTCGCGCAGCTCGGGGGTGTTGCACGGCGGTTTGGGCCGGCTGGAGCGGTTGCAGGGCGAGTTGCGCTACGCCGTGCGGGACCGGCTGGCGGCGGAACGGCGCAAATGCACAGACTACGGGGCGCAGCTGGGGCGTTCGGCCATGCAGCGTCTGGCGGCGGGCGAAAGCCGGATCGACTATGCCCGGTTGCGGCTCGGGACGGCGGTCGAGGGTCTTTTGCAACGGCGGCGGTCACAGCTCGAGCTGCTCGAAGTGTCGGTCGAGGGGCAGAGTCCGAGGCGGATCCTCTCGCGCGGCTATGCCATCGTACGCGGTGTGCGGCGGGCCGAGGCGGTGGAGGTGGGCCAGGCGGTGGCGATCGAACTCCAGGACGGGCTCTTGGAGGCCCGTGTTACATCGAAATCAATCCAACCGAAACGAAATGGCTAAAACGAATACCGAAGAGAAAGTCACCTATGCCGAGGCGGTGGCCGAGATCGAGGAGATCCTCGCGAAGATGAACGACGACGAATTGGACATCGACCGTCTGGGAGCTTACGTGGAGCGGGCCACGACCCTCATCACGCTCTGCAAGGAGAAGCTGCTCAAGGCTCAGCAGCAGGTCGATGCGGTGATGAAACCGGACGCCGAGTGACGTGCCCCGGGGGGGCGATGATGTCCGGGATTCGGGAATAAAAGTTATATTTACGGGGCGAAACCGGGCGAAACAAGAGGGGGAGGCCTGATTTTTAACAACAAAAACGAAGAAAGATATGAGTTATCAGAGCGATCAGCGGATTGTGATGACGTTGGATGCCGGTGGGACGAATTTTGTGTTCGGCGCGATTCGCGGGTGCGAGGAGGTGGTCGAACCGATCCACTTGCCGTCGGCGGCTACGAACCTGGAACTGAGTCTGGCCAACCTGATTAACGGTTTTCATGCCGTGCGGTCGAGGCTCAAGGAGGCGCCGGTGGCGATCAGTTTCGCGTTTCCCGGGCCGGCCGACTACCCGAACGGGATTATTTGGAACATCGGTAACCTGCCGGCTTACAAAGGTGGGGTGGCCGTGGGGCCGATGCTGGCTGCCGAGTTCGGCATACCGGTGTTTATCAACAACGACGGCGACTTGTATGCCTATGGTGAGGCCATCAGCGGCTATCTGCCGTGGATCAATGCGCAGCTCGAACAGGCCGGAAGCCCGAAGCGTTACCGAAACCTGGTGGGGCTCACGCTCGGTACGGGTTTCGGCGGCGGGATCGTGCGGAACGGCGAACTGTTTCTCGGCGACAACTCGGCGGCGGCCGAGGTATGGCTGCTGAGCCAACGCTACCGCGAGGACCGAAACATCGAAGAGTCGATCAGTATCCGGGCCGTTCGCCGGGTCTATGGCGAACTCACGGGGACTCCGGCAGACCGGTTGCCGCATCCGAAGGATATCTATGAAATCGGGATCGGCGAAAAAGAGGGAGATCAGGCGGCCGCTCTGGAGGCTTTCCGACGCATGGGACAGGCCTTGGGCGATGCGCTCTGCAACGTGCTGACCATCGTCGACGGGATTGCGGTGATCGGCGGCGGCGTGGCGGGGGCCAAGTCGCTCTTCGTGCCGGCTATGATGGAAGAGGTCCGCGGACACTTCACGGGGGCTACCGGCGACTGCTTCCCGCGGCTGGCCCAACGAGCATTCTACCTCGAAGACGAAACCCAAATGACCGAGTTCCTCCAAGGGCAGGTCAAACAGGTCCAGGTGCCCCACACCAACGAACGAGTAACCTACGACTCGATGCCGCGCGTCGGCATCGGCTTCTCCCGCATCGGCACCAGCAAGGCCATCAGCATCGGGGCTTATGCCTTCGCGCTCCATGCCTTGGATCGCAAATAAAAACGCTCCGACTCTCTCAAAACTCAATCTTTAGCGACTGTATGGAAACTGCTCTTTTTAACTTTGCTTCTCTCGCTTTGGCTTGCGTTATATGCTAATCGTTCTTTAGCGACGGGAGGGGACTGCCGCTTTTTGAAAAAAGCGGCACCAAAACCGACGCTGCCGGCGAGTGC
>CAJTNK010000095.1:4918-7610 GCA_910577885.1 uncultured Rikenella sp. | reverse complement strand
CTCGGTATGGGCCATTCGGGCGAGAAAACAGTCTTTGGCCGCGCGCTGGCGGAAATTGGTCAAAACAACTCTGTGTTGTTTGGCCAATTTCCTACTCCAGCAGTCGCGCGCGGGCGAGCTATCCCGACGAGCTGGAACTGCCCTTACGCCGGACGGGCGGTGCCTCCCGACACGCGGGACTGGCCATCCGGGCGAGAAAACAGTCTTTGGCCGCTCGGCACTCGAACCGGGCTGTGTCTACCCTAACAAAGGCCCGCGCCGTGATGCGAACGCGTCCGCCGCGGGGGCGGTGCCTTCCGGCACTCGGTACTGGCCATTTGGGCGAGAAAAACCGTTTTTAGTCGCGCAGGCCCTCAAATAAGTCCAAGAGCCCACCACCCCCAAACGAACCGGGGCGGCTCTCGTCAATCGAGAGCCGCCCCGGCCATACTCAAAAACAACAGGCCCTTCCGGCGCCTGAGTCTCTGTGTCTCTCCGTCTCCGCGAGACCCTACTTCCGAATCGCCGCAACACCCGGCAACTCTTTCCCCTCCATATACTCGAGCAACGCACCGCCACCGGTCGAGACATAGCTGACCTGGTCTGCCATCCCGAACTTGTTGATGCAGGCCACCGAGTCGCCGCCACCGATCAACGAGTAAGCCCCCTTGGCCGTCGCCGCCACGATCGCTTCGGCGATCGCTTTCGACCCGTTGGCAAACGTATCGAACTCGAACACCCCTACCGGACCGTTCCAAAGGATGGTTTTCGACGCTTCGACCACCTGGCGGAATTTCTCTTCGGTTTTCAGCCCGATGTCCATCCCTTCCCAACCGTCCGGAATGTCATTGGCCGGGCAGATTTTCACCTGCGCATCGTTACTGAAGTCGTCGCCGCACCGCGCGTCTTCGGCCAGCACCAAGTTAACGCCCAGTTTCTTGGCCTTTTCGAGAATAGCCAGCGCCGTGTCGAACTGATCTTTTTCGCAGATCGATTTCCCGATCTTCCCCCCCAAAGCGGCCATGAACGTATAGGTCATCCCCCCGCCCAGAATAAGGTTGTCGACCTTTTCCATGAGCGATTCGATGATCGTAATTTTGGTCGAGACTTTCGACCCGCCGAGAATCGCCGTAAACGGTTTCTTGGGTGCCTGCAACACGCTGTCGATCGCCTTGAGTTCCCCCTCCATGATGTAACCGAACATCTTGTCGTTCGGGAAAAACTCTGCGATCAAGGCCGTCGAAGCATGTGCGCGGTGTGCGGTCCCGAACGCGTCGTTGATGTAACAATCCGCATACGAAGCCAGTTTCTTGGTGAACTCTTTCTGCGACTCTTTGACCTGAGCTTTGGCAGCCTTTTTTTCGTCGTCCGTAGCGTCTTCTTTCAATCCGCGCGGTTTTCCTTCTTCCTCGGCATAGAAGCGCAGGTTGTCGAGCAAGAGCACTTCGCCCGGTTTCAAAGCCGCCGCCTTAGCCGCCGCATCGCTCCCCATGCAATCCCCTGCGAAGTCGATCTTCTGGCCGAGCAGTTTTTCGATCGTCGGAATGATGTGCTTGAGTGAGAATTTCTCTTCGGCGCCTTTCGGCCGGCCGAGGTGCGACATCAGGATCACCGAACCGCCGCCGGCCAGGACTTTCTTAATGGTCGGGATAGCTGCCCGGATCCGGGTGTCGTCCGTGACGTTGAAGCTGGCGTCCAACGGTACGTTGAAATCGACGCGGATAATCGCCCGTTTACCGGCGAAGTTGTAGGTGTCGATGGATTGCTGCATGATTTGTGTATTGGTTTTGTAAGTATTTCGCTTGCTGATTTCGGAGAGGGGAGGGTGGAGTTGCCGTGCCTTCGCCCTATTCACCGCCTCAAAGATAGGGGATTTTTCGGAGATTCCACACCGTCCGCCCGGTTTTCTCGTCCGGCGGCACCGGGTGCCGCTCGGCACCCGAAAACTGGAGCTTGCTCAGCAAAACCAGCGGGCGGCAACTCGCAGTATCGCAATTGCACGGTTTGCCAACTATTTGCGCCCCACGCCCCACCAGAGCCCAACCCTCTCGGGGAGAATCAATCTCTTTCCTCTCCCCCGCTCGAGCCGCGGGGGCTCCTACTTTCTGTGATGCGACAGAAAGTAGGCAAAGAACGCAGCCAAGGGATCTTCGCCCCCTTGGCCATCCCCCGCCGGTGCTACCGAGCTTAGCCAAGCCTTCTTGCGGGCCGACGCCAGCGGAACTTTGCAAAGAAAAGCCCAACCTTCGTGTGCCGAGCGGCACCGCAAAGGACGGGCGATGCTGCGCATCGCGACAGGCTCATCCCAAAGCTCGGCCGAGATCTCCCTACGAAGGCCGCCGCCACCACCCCTACGGACCGGACTGCTGCTCGAAAACCGCGATCTCCGATCGCGCGCCCCTCCGCCGCCCCCCGCGGAGGGCGCAACTTCGTTGCTGCTCCGCCGGCTACGGGGCCGTCTCTGAAAAACAACCTCGCCCGACGGTCGCTGTCCGCGCGCCTAGGGAAATCATTCCCGATAAACGATGAGTTTATCGGGAATGATTTCCCTCTTAAGGCCCGGCGCGCGGGGTTCTGCAAACCATTTTGGAGCCGTGCAGATCGGTCGCCCGCAGGGATTTCAACCGATTTTGCTCTCGCAAAACGGTTGAAATCCCTATTTAGGCGGGCGGGCGACCAAAACAGAGTATTCGACTGCGCTCAAGCCGCGCAG
>CAJTNK010000095.1:0-4909 GCA_910577885.1 uncultured Rikenella sp. | reverse complement strand
CCCCAGCAAAACACCCAACGGGTGCGCCGCGGAGGCGCGCCCATAGGGCGTTCTACTGGCCATCCGGAAGAGAAAATCCAACAAAACCGCATCGCATGGCCCAGCCGGTAAAAAAGCCCAAAAACAAACGGTCCGTTTCCTTTGGAAACCCAAAGGAAACGGACCGAGGCAACAACCGGTAGAGTCCAGAAACTACCAGCCCAAGATATAAGCGAACATCAGCGGCGCCACGATAGTCGCATCGCTCTCGACGATGAACTTAGGCGTATCGACGTCCAGTTTCCCCCACGTAATTTTCTCGTTGGGCACCGCCCCCGAGTAGGAACCGTACGAAGTGGTGGAGTCCGAGATCTGGCAGAAGTAAGCCCAAAACGGCGTCTCCTCCCAGCCCAAGTCCTGGTACATCATCGGCACGCAGCAGATCGGGAAGTCGCCCGAGATCCCCCCCGCAATCTGGAAGAATCCGACCCCCTTGCCACCCGCGTTCTGTTTGTACCAGTCGCAGAGGAACATCATCGTCTCAATCCCCCCCTTGACCGTCGAAGCTTTCATTTCGCCCTTGATGACATACGACGTGAAGATATTCCCCATCGTCGAGTCCTCCCATCCCGGCACGATGATCGGCAGGTTCTTTTCGCAAGCCGCCAGCATCCAGCTATTTTTCGGGTCGATCTCGTAGTACTGTTCCAGCACCCCGCTGCGGATCAGTTTGTACATGAACTCATACGGCAAGTAGCGTTCTCCCCGTGCGTCGGCCTCCTTCCAAATCTTCTCCATATGCCCCTGGAGCCGCCGGAAAGCCTCCTCTTCCGGAATGCAAGTGTCCGTAACCCGGTTCAGGTGATTATCCAGCAACTCGCGTTCCTGCTCCGGCGTGAGGTCCCGGTAATTCGGCACCCGTTTGTAGTGCGAGTGCGCTACGAGATTCATCAGGTCCTCCTCCAGATTGGCCCCCGTACAGGTGATAATTTGCACCTTGTCCTGGCGGATCATTTCGGCGAGCGAAATCCCCAACTCGGCCGTAGACATCGCTCCGCCGAGCGTAATCATCATCTTCCCGCCCGCATTCATGTGCGCTTCGTAAGCCTGCGCGGCATCCACCAAAGCAGCCGCATTGAAATGGCGGTAATTGTGCGTAATAAACTGTGAAATCGGTCCTTTACTCATTAGTTAGCGAGATTTTTTTAATGTAAAACCGAGGCGAAGTTACGAATTAATTATATGTAACCTACTTTTCTTTGATCCGTCCTGTTTCCTCGCCCTGCCTTGGTATAATATGCAATCGTTCTTTAGCGACAGGAGGGTACTGTCCCTTTCTTGAAAGAAAGGGACCCAAAGAACTTTCAGATAGCATACGCTACGCCTTAGGCTCCGCAGTCCTCAGGTTGTGGGCGGGGCTTTCTCGGTGCGGCGCATAATGCGCATATTACCTCAGTGCGCCGACACCGGAAAGTCCCCACCCAAACACACAGGCTGACACGGCCAAAGCATCCCAGCGGGATGCGTGCTAAAGTTTTTCTGGTTCTCTTTGTTCACAAAGAGAACAGTTCCATACAGTAGCCAAACAAAACACGGTTTGCAAATTACACGAAAGCAAAACGAGCGAAACGAAGGTAAAAAGAGCAGTTCCATATGATAGCCAAGACCGAGTTACAACAAAAAGTAGTACCTTTGTTAGCGTCGAACCAAAAAAAGCGAGTATGGGGCCTATGACCGGGTGGATGAACCTGCTGTGGGTGGGGCTGGGCGGTTTCGTCGGCTCCGTGTTGCGGTATGGGACCGGGATCGTGGCAACGGCCTGGGTCGGCGACCGGCTCGGCCGGTTTCCGTGGACCACGCTGGTTATCAATATCGTAGGGTCGCTGCTGATCGGCTGGCTGCTGCGGGCGGTCGAACAGGGGTCGGTGCAGCATCTGTTGGGCGTGGTGGGCTTTTGCGGCGGATTTACGACCTTTTCCACCTTCTCGCTCGAAAGCGTTCGACTCTTGCGCGAGGGACACACCTCTACGGCTCTGCTGTATATCGGTCTGAGCCTGGTGTTGTGCCTCGGGGCAACGATCATCGGGATGACGATAAAACTAACGAAATAAGAGAGGATGGAACTTTTAGACAGAATCAGAGAGCAAGCGCGTTCGTCGCGCCAACGGATCGTGTTGCCGGAGGGCAACGAAGAGCGCACCATGCGCGCGGCCAACGAGGTGGCGGAACAGGGGATCGCGGACATTACGCTGATCGGGAATCCGGCCGAACTCAAAGGCCTGGCCACGGACTGGGGACTGGAACACGTCCTGAACGGAGATATCCGGATCGTCGACCCGGCGGAACATCCGAAA
This sequence comes from uncultured Rikenella sp., assembly GCA_910577885.1. Classification (GTDB taxonomy): domain Bacteria; phylum Bacteroidota; class Bacteroidia; order Bacteroidales; family Rikenellaceae; genus Rikenella. The sequence continues at coordinate 2,576 of CAJTNK010000095.1, read as the reverse complement.
AAAGAGGCCTATATCGAACTCATGCTCCAGCTGCGGGCGGCCAAAGGGTTGACCCGCGAAGAGGCCGAACGGCTCATCCTCAATCCGTTGTACCTCTCCGTGATGATGATTAAAGCGGGCGACGCGGACGGCGAAGTGGCCGGAGCGGGGAATGCCACGGGGGATGTGCTCCGGCCGGCGTTCCAGTACGTGAAGACCAAACCGGGGATCTCGGTGGTTTCGGGGGCCTTCATCATGCTCCTGAAAGACAAACACTACGGAGAAAACGGAATGATGGTTTTCGCGGACTGCGCGGTGCATCCGAATCCGACGGCGCCGGAACTGGCACAAATCGCCGTGGAAACGGGTAAAACGACGCGGGCGATCGTCGGGATGGAACCGCGAATCGCCATGCTGAGCTTCTCGACCAAAGGGTCGGCCAAGCACGAAATGGTGGACAAAGTGGTCGAAGCTACCCGGCTGGCACAGGAAATGGCTCCGGATATGAAAATCGACGGCGAACTGCAGGCCGACGCTGCAATCGTACCGGGAGTCGGCGCCAAGAAAGCACCGGGATCGAAAATCGCAGGACGGGCCAATGTCCTGGTATTTCCGACGTTAGAGGTCGGGAACATCGCCTACAAACTGGTCCAGCGGCTGGCTGACGCCGAAGCCATCGGGCCGATCCTCCAAGGGATGGCCGCGCCGATCAACGACCTCTCGCGCGGATGCTCGGTGAGCGACATCGTCAACCTCGTAGCCATCACGGCTTGCCAAGCACAAGCGGAAAATAAATAAACAACCATTTTTGATTCGTTCTATTTCTTGGTAACCTGTCATTGGCTACGAGCAGGGACTGCCGCTTTTTGTAAAAAGCGGCACCAAAAACTTTTGAGATAGCATACGCTACGCCTTAAGCTCCGCAGTCCTCAGGGTTATGGGTGGGGACGTTCGGCGAGGCGCGCTTAAGGTTTTCGCAGCCCAATGCGCGCCCCCGCCGGAAAACCCCACCCAAAGACGAGGCCGACACGGCCAAAGCATCCCAGCGGGATGCGCTCTAAAGTTTTTTTGGTTCTTTTTGTTCACAAAAAGAACTGTTCCATCCTGTAGCTAAAGAACGATTACCAAGAAAAGAACACATAAAAAAGTAGTGTTAATGATTATTTTAGTATTGAATTGTGGGAGTTCTTCGATCAAGTATCAATTGATTCAGATGAGCAGTCCGAGCGATCACAAGTTGTTGGCCAAGGGTTTGGTAGAGCGGATCGGTTTGACGGACGGTCTTCTGACCCACAAGCCGACAGGGAAGCCGAAATTCGAGTTTGTGCAGAGCATTCCGGACCATTCGGTCGGGATCAACCTGATTTTGGATGCGCTGACTGATGAGCATCATGGAGTGATCGGGAGTTTGAGCGAGATTTCGGCCGCAGGGCATCGGGTGACGCACGGCGGGGAGTATTTTTCGGACAGTGCGATTGTGAATCCGACGGTGAAACAGCAGATCGAGAGTTGTTTCAAGCTCGCTCCGCTGCATAACCCGGCCAATCTGAAGGGGATTCTTTCGATCGAGCGGCTGTTGCCGACGATTCCGCAGGTGGCGGTGTTCGACACCTCGTTCCACCAGACGATGCCGCGGGAGTCTTACTTGTATGCCATTCCGTACAAGTACTACGAAGAGGATCGGATCCGGCGGTACGGGTTTCACGGGACCAGCCATAAGTATGTGGCACAGAAGGGATGCGGAATGACCGGCCTGGATTTCGAACACTCGAAGATCATCACTTGCCACATCGGGAACGGAGCTTCGATCACGGCCATTAAGGACGGAAAGTCGTTCGACACGTCGATGGGTTTCACGACCGTAGACGGTTTGATGATGGGGACCCGAAGCGGCGAGATCGACCCGGGTGTGCTGCTCGAGATTATGGACAAAGAGGGGCTCAGCACGCAGAAAGCGACCGACTTAATCAACAAGCAGTCGGGGTTGCTGGGGGTGAGCGGTGTTTCATCGGACTGGCGCGACGTACGCGAGGCGGCGGAAAACGGGAACGATCGGGCACAGCTGGCCATGGACCTCTATATGTTCCGGATCAAACGGTTCGTAGGGGCGTATATGGCCGAGTTGGAGGGAGCCGATCTGATCGTGTTTACGGGGGGTATTGCCGAGAATGTGGCCAAGCTGCGATACACGGTTTGCAAGGGGCTGGAGTCGATGGGGATCTGTCTCGACAACCAGGCGAATGACGCGGCGGCGGGAGAAGACGCCATTATCTCGACTCCGAATTCGCCGGTGAAGGTGGTAGTGGCTACTACGAACGAAGAGTTGGTGATCGCTTCGGATACGTTCCGCTTGCTCCGGAAACGACCGGAGGCATAACACAGACACGGTTAACGGCCGATATCGAAATGCAAAGAGGCGGGTTATTACTTTTCCAAGTAATAACCCGCCTCTATTTTTGGCTACAAGCAGGAAATGTTCTTTTTAACTTCGCTTCGCTCGTTTTGCTTTCTGCAATTTGCGAACCGTGTTTAGCTGCGGGCTGGAACTGTTCTCTTTGTGAACAACCGACGCTGCCAGCGAGAGCAGAGCGGGCTCG
>CAJTNK010000094.1 GCA_910577885.1 uncultured Rikenella sp. | reverse complement strand
GGAAATACTTCCGTTTCAACTCATCGTTGAAACGGGGTATTTCCCTTTTAAGGCGGGGCGCGCGGGGCTTATTTCGGTCGCCCGCTGGGATTTCAATCGTTTTGCTCACGCAAAACGGGTGAAATCCCTCTTTAGGCGGGCGGGCGACCTCACCTATCGCGCAGGTTTGAGGGGACTGCCCTGCGCGGGCGGCGGCCCTTACGCCGGGCGGGCGGTGCCTTCCGGCACCCGGGATTGGCCATCCGGGCGAGAAAAACCGGCACCGGACGCCTGCAGGAATTTCCAGCTGCCGCACTACAGAAAACCGCACTACAAAAAAAGAGTATCTCTGCCGACCGATCGGTCGGCAGAGATACTCTTCTTGTAATTATTTCGTATTCCGAGCGCTTAGAACCGGATACCGGCCGTCAACTGGAAGACGTTGTTGCGATACGAACCTTCTTTCATGGCATGGCTCACCCCGAAGTTGTAACGAGCATCGAGCACAACCGGTCCGAAGTCATACGAGATACCGACCGGAATGGCCACTTCTGCCGTATGGAAACGGTCGCCGACATCACGTTTGTAAGTGGTGTTGCCCACCTTTTCGATCTCCCGTGCACCGACGTTGAATCCTGCTTGTACCCCGGTCTTCAGGGCAAGACGATCAGTCACATAGAAGTTCGCCAACACCGGCACGTTCACGTAGTGAGTTTTCAGGCGATACTTGGTCGTGATGTCGTTCTGAGTCCACTTGTCCATCACCCCCTGGCGAGAGTAGAGCACTTCGGCCGATACGGCAAACCAGTCGTTGGTCCGCAACTCGCCGAACAAACCGGCCGTGAAGCTGACCTTAGCATCCTGTTTCGTATGGCTCATCGTTGAAACGTTCATCCCGGCCTTCGGCCCCCAGGTGAATTGCTGCGCCGAAGCGACGGTCGTTCCGGCGGTAAGAGCTGCCACTGCGGCAACGGCTGACAATACGATCTTCTTTTTCATAGCTGTAAAATTTTATAGGTTTAAGAATTGTACGCTTGGTATCTCTTCAACTTCTGTGCCAAACTAAATTTACAGCTTCTCGATCTGCTGCCGAATTGCTTATCCACCCCCCAAGCGATTGCACGGCAGGCATAGCGTCAACCACCGGCAGTACGACTTCTATGCAGGCCATCCCGCTGCAATCATCGGCGAAAAGATTCGCCTTCGGCGCCCGCCTACGGTGTTCGCTGCGCTCCGAGGACGGCGACCAAAGATCGCAGTTATTCAACTTGCCACCCCTACTATGAACTACCGGCAGAGAAAGTTCGGCCTTGCGCCCACCCCTTAAGGCTATGCAAACCCCCGATTGGGGTGCCCAGCGGCACCGATGGGGCCGGCGATTCTGCGAATCGCTATTTTCTCCGACCAAAGCTCGGCCGGGAGCTCCCCATGCCGAGCCGTCGCTCCCGCGCGCGGCAGGCCGGTGCCGCTCGGCACTCGAAAACTGGGTTTTTCGCAGCAAGGCCCCGCTGCCGGCGGCCGAAAAACTGCGATTCGCAACAAACCACGACCGCAGGTCGCGCGGGCCAGCCGCCCCATCGGCCAAGCCCGCGTAGGCGACGGCCAAAAATTGGCTGAAAACCTGCGATTCGCTGCAAACCGCGCCTGAAAGGCGCGCGAGGATTATTTCGGTCGCCGCAGGGGCGCGCCCAAAGGGCGTCTTATTGGCCGTCCGGGCGAGAAATTTTCCGAGAAAAACCCAGTCTTCGAGTGCCGAGCGGCACCCATCCGGGCGAGAAACTCGACAACCACCGGCAGATCCAAAGTCACCCCCACGGCAGGAGATCCCCCCCGCAGCTCCCGGAAAGCGGCAATGAAACAAAAAGGCTCTAAAATCCGGAAATCTGCAAAACAAAGTGTTATATTTGTCTGCCCAAAAGGTGTTCTTACATACGTGCTTTCGGATAAAACATGGAGGTTTTCAAGCATCGCACAAACGTCGGCTTCATGCGTGTAACCAAAACAGCAAGGGTACACACGTGGAGCTTATGGCGTTTGGGGCAACTCCATGTGCCTATCCGAAGTAAGCGAAACGTTGTGTGCCTTTCTTTCACCATATTTTTCTGACTTTCCGCAGAAGAGATGAGTTACCTCGCACGAATTACTCAAAATACGCCGACAGCCGTCGTGTTGCTGGTCGACCAGTCGGGTTCGATGTCCGAACCCGCCCTGTGGAACGGGCACACCGTAACCAAAGCACAAGCCGTCGCAACGGCCATCAACACCCTGCTGGCCGAACTGATCGCCCGATCGCGACGCGACGGAGGTTTTCAGACCTACTATGACATCGCCGTGGTCGGTTACTCCGGTTCGGAGGTGCGCTCGCTGCTGCCTTCGGTGGGCGAAGCGTGGTTTCTGACCCCCGAAGAACTGGCCGACAACCCTGTCGAACGGCGCGACGTACAACGGATCCGGCGGTTGCCGGACGGACGGAGCGTAACCACCGTGATGCGCGAGAATGTGTGGGTGCGGCCGGCGGCCGAGTGGAATACGCCGATGGTAGCCGCCTTTACGGAGGCCCATCGGCTCTTGAAACAGTGGTGCGGACGCCACAAAGGCCAACCCTGCTATCCGCCGACCGTGATCCACATCACCGACGGAGAAGCCACCGACGGAGGACCCGAACGGCTGGCGGCAGCGGCCAAGAAGCTGCGCTCGCTCGCAACTGCCGACGGCAACACCTTGTTAATCAACGTCCATATCTCCGGCGCGGGGTCGAATCCGGTGCTTTTCCCGGCCTCGGCAGAGGAGCTGCCCAAAGATCGGTATGCCCGCCTGCTGTTCGACATCTCGAGCCCGATGCCGGCCCTCTATCGCGACGAAATCGCCCTGCTGCGAGGCACTGCCCCCGCGGCGGGACGCGAAGAGACCCCGCGCGGAATGGGATACAATGCCAACATGACCGATCTGGTGCGGATGATGAACATCGGAACGGCCACTTCCAATCTCCTGTTATGAGTCGATTGAGCCAGAAGAAGATATTTCCGACCGTGAGCGGTTACGCAGAGGCGGTGGCCAATCCCGAGGGACGTTTCCGGTCGTTGCGCGGGGTACGGGCCGTGGCGGAGAGCTCGGAAGGGGGCCCGTGTTATACGTGCGGCACCGGGCGGGTGACCTTCCGGGTACGGATCGAGGGCGAGGCGGAGGCTTGGGAACTGACCTGCTTCACCACCTCGGCGGCTTGCGAAGGGGCGGCCCGGTACGGACGGGTGTTGCCCGGCGAGGTGTACGCTTTCGGACCGGACGACGAGGGAGATTACTATCCGGTGGCGGTGCGACCGTGGGTCGGGACGGGGACCGGCGGCGAGGCGATCGACAACGCCTCTTTCGACGACACGGCGACGGAACCGGTCGAGGGCGAGCTGTGCGAAGGTCTGCGGGTGGTGGTTCGGGGCGACCGCTTCGGATATGCGGACGACCGGGGAGAAATCGTGATCGAGCCGCAGTACGGTTGGGCCGGTGACTTCAGCGAAGGTCGGGCGGCGGTAGCCGTGGCTTCGCCCGAGGGCGAGGGAGGCCTGCTGATGGGGCTGATCGACCGCGACGGACACACCGTCATTCCGGCCGAATACGACGACCTCTCGTGGGACGGGTCGCGGTACGCCTATGTCGACCGCGACGGAAGGCACGGCTGCTTGGACCGCACGGGACGAGTCGTCGTACCGTTGGAGTACGACTGGATCGGAGAGTTCGACTACGGTTTCGCACTGGTGGCGCGCGAGGGACGGTACGGCTACGTGGACGAAACGGGGGCGACGGCTGGCGGCGGACTCTGCTATGCGGATGCGCGGCCGGTGTCGGCGGACGGCACGGCCGAAGTCCTTTGGCCGGGGGCGACGGACTTCGCTTCGATCCGGCTTTTCTGAGACGGTTGTCCCTTTCCGACCCTATTATCTATCTCGCAAGAGCCTCCCTGCTCGCCCCGATCGGCCTTTGGACTTTGCGCAAGCCGAGGAGGCACCTCGATCCCGGCTTTTCCGAGTCGATCTCCTACCTTATAATATATTTATGATCGGGGCAGCCTCCGTGGCAACACATCACGCACCCGCCTCGATCCGCTGCGCAACAAGGAATCATCCTCGCACAACAATCCTCGCACAACCAAGAAGGAGGGATGCTCAAAATTTGAGCATCCCTCCTTCTTGGCATCTAAAACGGGTTGGGCCCGCCCGGAGCCCTCAAAAGAGAAGCCCCGCCAAACAGCCCAACCACCCGCTAAAACATATTCTACTTTTCCTGTTTCAAAGCCGCATGCGCCGCTGCCAGTCTGGCAATCGGCACCCGGAACGGCGAGCAAGAGACATAATTGAGCCCCGCATAGTGACAGAATTCCACCGAGCTCGGTTCACCGCCATGTTCGCCGCAGATCCCGCACTTCAAGCCTTCGCGCACCCCGCGACCCTTGAACACCGCTTCGCGGATCAGCTGCCCGACCCCTTTGACGTCCAGAATCTGGAACGGGTCTTGCTTCAAGATCCCCTTGCGCAAGTACTCCGGCAGGAACTTACTAATGTCGTCGCGCGAGAAGCCGAGCGTCATCTGCGTCAAGTCATTGGTCCCGAACGAGAAGAACTGAGCCACTTCGGCGATCTCATTGGCCGTCACCGCCGCACGCGGAACCTCGATCATCGTCCCGATCATGTAGTCGATCTTGTCGTTCCGTTCGGCAAACACTTCATTGGCCGTAGCGTCGATGATCTTCTTCTGGTACTTGAGCTCCTTGTGGTTCCCCACGAGCGGCACCATGATTTCGACATGCACCGGCGTCCCCTTCTTCTTCACGTTCATGGCCGCTTCGATAATCGCGCGGGTCTGCATCTCGGTAATTTCCGGATAGGTGTTCCCCAACCGGCATCCGCGGTGCCCCAACATCGGGTTGAACTCAGCCAACGCTTCGACCTTTTCGCGAATGGTTTCGTAGCTAACCCCCATTTCAGCCGCCATTTCGCGCTGTTCTTTTTCGAAGTGCGGCACGAACTCATGCAACGGCGGGTCCAAAAGCCGAACGGTCACCGGATTGCCCTCCATCACTTCGAACAGCCCTTCGAAGTCACCGCGCTGAATCGGCAACAGTTTAGCCAAAGCCTTCCGCCGTCCCTGTTCGTCATCGGCGAGAATCATCTCACGCACAGCCTTGATCCGATCCCCCTCGAAGAACATATGCTCGGTCCGGCAAAGCCCGATCCCCTGCGCACCGAATGCGAACGCCTGCTTCGCATCGCGCGGCGAGTCGGCATTGGCCCGCACCTGCAAGTGTGCATACTTGCTGGCCAGCTCCATCAGTTTCCCGAAATCGCCCGACAGGTCAGCCGCCTGCGTAGCCACCTTGCCTTCATACACTTCGCCCGTAGAACCGTTCAACGAGATCCAGTCCCCTTCCTTGAGTACCGTCCCATTGATGGTCATCGTCCGTGCCTTGTAGTCCACCTGGATCGCCCCCGCACCGGAAACGCAGCATTTCCCCATTCCACGCGCCACCACCGCGGCATGCGAAGTCATCCCCCCCCGTGCCGTGAGAATCCCATTCGCAGCGTTCATCCCCTTCAAGTCCTCCGGCGAGGTTTCGATACGCACCAGAATGGTCTCCTTCCCATTCTCCTTCCACGCCTCAGCGTCGTCGGCAAAGAAGACGATCTGTCCGGTCGCCGCCCCCGGCGATGCCGGCAGCCCCTTGGTCAACACCTTGGCCGACTTCACCGCCTCCTTGTCGAACACCGGGTGCAGCAGCTCATCGAGCTTGGCCGGTTCCACCCGCAGCACAGCGGTCTTCTCGTCGATCAACCCTTCGCCGAGCATCTCCATGGCCATCCGAACCATCGCTTCGCCGGTCCGTTTCCCCGACCGGGTCTGGAGCATCCACAGTTTACCGTCCTGAATCGTAAACTCGATGTCCTGCATATCCTTGAAGTAGTTCTCCAAGTGGTTCTGAATATCGTCCAGCTCCTTATAAACCGCCGGCATCACCTCTTCGAGCGACGGATACTTGGCCTTGCGTTCCTCTTCGCTGATCCCCTGCAGCTTGGCCCATCTTCTGGACCCTTCGACAGTAATCTGCTGCGGGGTCCGAATCCCTGCCACAACGTCTTCCCCCTGAGCATTCACCAGGTATTCGCCGTTGAAGATATTCTCCCCGGTCGCCGCATCGCGTGTAAAGGCCACCCCGGTCGCCGAGTTGTCGCCCATGTTCCCGAACACCATGGCCTGTACATTGACCGCCGTCCCCCATTCCGACGGGTATTTGTGCATCTGACGATACAGAATGGCGCGTTCGTTCATCCAGCTTTCGAACACGGCGCAAATCGCCCCCCAGAGCTGTTCCCACGGATCATTCGGGAAGTCCTTGCCGGTCTGGGCCTTAACAGCCGCTTTGAACTTCGCCACCATCTCCTGCAGGTCTTCGGTAGTAAGTTCGGTATCGTTCTGTACGCCGCGTTTTTCTTTCATTTCGTCGATGATGACCTCGAACGGGTCGTGATCTTCCTTCGACTGCGGTTTCATCCCGAGCACCACGTCGCCGTACATCTGCACGAAACGACGATACGAGTCCCACGCAAACCGTGCATTGCCGCTCCGCTTGGCCACCGCTTCGACCGCCTGGTCGTTCATCCCGAGGTTCAGGATGGTGTCCATCATCCCCGGCATCGACACCCGCGCGCCCGAGCGCACCGACATCAAGAGCGGATTGGTGGTCGACCCGAACTCCATGCCCATCTGCGCTTCGACCTCTTTCATGGCCTGTTCGACATCGGGTTTGATCATGGCGATCACGCCTTCCTTCCCGTGGGTATAGAACTCGGTACAAACCTCCGTGGTGATGGTAAACCCGGCCGGCACCGGAATCCCGATCAGGTTCATCTCAGCGAGGTTGGCCCCCTTACCGCCGAGCAGCTCTTTCATTTTGCCGTTCCCTTCGGCCTTTTTGTTACCGAACGAGTAAACGCGTTTTACGTTAGCCATTTTTTTGTGTTGTTATTTGAGATTTAATTGATTGTCACTCAGCACGAATCCCCATCGCGAGCCGCCATCGGCCCACGACAGGCGCGTGGGCAAATATACGTTATTTTCCGGGATTTTCACACCCTTCGGGCGGTTTCTTGCGGCGGGGGCGGAGTCGACCGCAGCGGTTTTTCTCCACGGCTTTCGCCCCTGTTTTTTGCGATGTTCGCGCCCGGCCCCGGGGTGCCGCTCGGCACTCGAAGACTGGATTTAACTCGGCCAAGCGGAACGCCCGCGGGTACAGCTGGTCGTCGTTTCTTTCGGGGAAGTGGCAATGCCCGCTACTTGGGCTTCAGCTATAGCTTTCTCGCCCGACAGGCCAGCAAAACGCCCCGTGGGCGCGTTGCGGGGCCTCCATGCCGCTCGGCACTCGAACCGCACTCATTCGGGCGTTTTGGTGGCCATCCGGGAGAGAAAAAGCGGGCCGCCGCCAGCGGAAAGAGCTACGACGCCGTCGAGTAGCTCGCGCCGCATGGGGTGGCGGCGGCTCGCGCGACCCAAAGGGTCGCAGTTATTCAACTTGCCGTACAGCTACAAACCCTTCTCGAGAAAGTTCGGCCCGTCGCCCGTCCCCCTTGAGGCTATGCAAAACCCCGGTTGGGGTGCCCAGCGGCACCGACTGGGCCAG
>CAJTNK010000093.1 GCA_910577885.1 uncultured Rikenella sp. | reverse complement strand
GACACAGCCCGGTTCGAGTGCCGAGCGGCACCCCGGGGCCGGGGCCGCTCGGCACGCCCATAGGGTGTTTGCTGGGGTTTACTCGGCCGTTTTTCTCCGCTCGGGCCAGTCCCCACAGGCCATCCCGCCCCGTCACTCCGCCGACGGAATCCCCATCTTCTCGAGCAACGGACTCACCGACGGCTCGTGGCCCGCAAAACGGCGGAACAACTCCATCGGATGCTCCGAACCGCCCGGCGTCAGGATACAGGACCGGAAGGCCTGAGCCGTGGGACGGTCGAAAATACCGCGTTGCCGGAACAGCGCGTACGCGTCGGCCTCCAAAATCTCCGCCCATTTGTAGCTGTAATAGCCCGCAGCATACCCTCCGCCGAAAATATGTGTGAAACTGGTCGAAAAACAGGTCCCGTCGACCGCCGGCATCACCTGCGTCCGCCGCGTCGCCGAACGCTCGAACCCGGCGACGTCGAATCCACCGGCCGCCGCCGTGTCGAATGCCGCCGCCTGCGTGTGCCAAGCCATGTCGCAGATCCCGAACTGGAGCTGACGCACACAAGCATACGCAGCCAAGTAACGTTTCGCGGCCTCGATCCGGTCGATCATCTCGGCCGGCATCCGCTCGCCGGTCTCGTAGTGCGAGGCCCAAAGGTCCAGAAACTCTTTCTCGCTCACCCAGTTCTCGAGGATCTGCGAAGGCAGCTCGACGAAGTCCCGTCGTACGTTGGTCCCCGTCAGGCTCGGGTAGCTTCCCCGGCCCAACATCCCGTGCAGGCCGTGGCCGAACTCGTGGAAAATCGTCGTCACTTCGTTGAAACTCAGCAGCGACGGCCGACGTTCGGTCGGTTTCGTGAAGTTGCAAACCAGCGACACTACCGGAATCACTTCCTCGCCCGTCGCCGGATCGACATACGCCTGCCGATATGAAGTCATCCACGCGCCGCCCTGTTTCCCCGCCCGCGGGAAGTAGTCGATGTAGAGGATCGCCAGCAACCGCTCCTCCTCCGCCTCCGTCGTCGTCCCCCCCTGTACCGTGTCATACACCTCGAACGCATGGACGTCCGGATGATAGACCGGAATCGACGGATTCTCGCGGAAACGCAGACCGTAGAGCCGCTCCGCCAGCATGAACATCGCCTCCTGCACCCGCTCCAACCGGAAGTAAGGCCGCGTCATCTCGTCGTCCAACGCATACTTCGCCGACTTGTACCGCTCCGTATAATAAGCCCAGTCCCACGGCATCAACCGCCCCGCGAATCCCTGCTCCGCGGCATAGGCCTGAATCTCCGCCACCTCCCGCTCCGCATACGGCCGTGTGCGTTCCAAGAGTTCGTCCAAGAGTCCGTTCACCCGCTCCACCGAACCGGCCATCCGCTCTTCGAGCACGTAGTCCGCATAGGTCTCGTACCCCAACAGCCGCGCCACCTGACGCCGAAGCTCCGCAATTCGCACCGCCAGCGGCGAGTTGTCCCGCTCGCCGCCGAAAGCCCGGCTGTTGTAAGCCCGATAGATCCGCTCCCGCAAATCCCGCCGCTCGGAGTAGGTCATGAACGGAATGTAGCTCGGCGCATGCAGCGTGAAGAGCCAACCCCCGTCGATCCCCTCCGCAGCAGCCGCCTCGGCCGCCGCCGCATCCCGCACCGACTCCGGAAGGCCCGCCAAATCCGCCGTGTCGGTCAGGTGCATCCGCCACCCGTTGGTCGCCGCCAGCACATTCTGTTCGAACTGCAGCGTCAGCTGCGCCAACTCGCCCGTAATCGCCCGATACTCCTCTTTCTTGGTCGAGTCGAGCAATGCCCCCGACCGCACGAACCCGCGATAAGTCTCCGTCAGCAGCGTCCGCTGCTCCGGGCTCAATCCGGCAAACCCCGCCGCCTCCGCCGCCTCATACACCGCCCGCACCCGGTCGAACAACCGTTCGTTCAACATCACGTCGTTGCTGAACTCGGTCAGCATCGGGGCCAGTTCCACCGCCAGCTCCTGCATCGCGTCGCTGGTCTCGGCGCTATTGAGGTTGTAGAAAACGCTCAACACCCGTTCCAACGGTTGTTGGGCGAATTCCAGCGCCACGATCGTATTCTCGAACGTGGCCGCACTATCCCCGCCCGAAGCGATCGCGTCGATCGCTTCCCGCCCCTCGGCCACGAGCCGTTCGATGGCCGGGCGGTAGTGTTCCAGCCGGATCTCCGCGAACGGAGGCACGCCGTACGGCGTCTCCCACACAGCGGTCAATAACGGATTCCCGGCCTCCGCCCCCCCGGAAACCGAGGAGGTGCAGCCGCTCAATGCCGAAGCAGCAGTCGTAGCAGCGATCATCGTAGTAAAAAGCGTTTTGAAGAGCTCGTGTCGCCCCATAGAATAAAGAGGTGTCGTTATCTGTTGTAATAGTTGTCGATAAAGCTGTTGGTCTTCTTGTACTTGACCAGGTCGGACAGCACGGCGCTCTTGGCCCGAATCGAGAAGGTCCAGCTCTGCCGGAAACCAACCGGAACCCACGACAGCGTAGCCTGCAAGCAGTGCATGTCGCGCCGGATCATCACCGTCCCCGGTGTCAGCTTGTTCTGCACGAAGTCATACCCCGCGCCGAACTCCACCGCCCACTTCTCCGTCAGGTTCACCGATCCGTTGAAGCTCACGGTCTGCATCCGGTTGATGTTCCGTCCCGAGCGGCTGAAGCTGAAGTTGTAGTTGAACGAAAAACTCCACGGAATGTTGAAGTCGTAGTACTGGGTCGCCAACAGCTGCGCCCGCCGCATGGCCGTGGCATACTGGTTCTCGGTCTGGTCGAAGAAGCCGCCGTTCCGGTTGGGATCGTTCAGCGCCGCTTCGACATCCGTCCGTGTGTTGTTGTTCGGGTTGTTGGAGGCGGGGGTGTTGCTCGACGAGCCGCGCCGCGCTTTGGAGCTGAAACCGTAGCTGAAACCGGTGTTGAACGACGTGAGCCGCGCAATTCCCCGTCCGTGAGTAGCCACGAATCGGTTGATCCGCCGTCCGTTCCGGTCGATCATATACGGGTCGAACGTGGCGTTGATGTTCAAGCTCAGCCCCTTGAAGAGGGTGGTCCGGATGTTGACCGAAAAGACGTTGAGTTTCAGCGAGTCGGCCAGGAAGTTATACCCCGAGTTGATGTTGAACGCCTCGAATATCTTGATCTTCCGGAAGCCGCTGGTGTCCCGCGCGCTGGGCACTTTCATCTCCAGCGTGTTGTTGATCCCGAACGAGAGGCTCATGGTTTCGCCGTTCCCGGGCACGCCGTAGAGCTCGTTGGCGAACGGCGAGTAGGTGGTCGTCCCGCCATGCTTGTCGCTCTGGATGGTCCGGTAGTAGCCGTAGTGCGCCTTGCCGAAATTCGGGGCGTAGTTGAAGCTCAAGCTCGGTGTCATCACATGCCGCAACTTGACGCGTCCTTTCCGCCCGAAGGTGTAGGTCCCGTAGAGCCGGGTGTTGGTCGACAGCGACGCGCTGTAGTCGTACACGCGATAGAAACCGTTGGTGGTGTCCGTATTCTCGATCCGTTCGGTCTCGGGGTTCCAGTCGCGGTAGATCTTCCGGAAGTACCACCGCTCGTGGTAGGTGAAACTCGGCGTGATGTTCAGGTACTTCAGCACGTTGAACGACGCGCTCACCGGAAGACGATGGTCGAACCCGAAGCGCATCCGGTCGAACATCTCCCGTTTCATGAATTCGTTCTGCTTGAAGTTGCTGACGCTGTTGCTGAAGTTGGTCTGGAACGTGAAGGCTATCTTCTCGTACCAGCGCTCTTTCCCGACGGCGTTCTTGCGTTTGAACGGGTTGATGCGCGTGACGTTGAACACCAAGGTGGGCAGCGAGAGCGACATGGTGCTGTCGCGCATACTCTGGCTGTGGTTGGCGTTGATCGAGAGCGAGAAGGGTTTCCCGACCCAGTTCTTGGAGTAGGCGATCGTCGAACTGGTCTGAGCCGACAGGTAGTCGTTCATGTCCGTGGCGTTGTACTTGTTGTACTTGCTGGAGGCGTAGTTGACGCTGGCCGAGAAGGTGGAGTTCGGGCGGAATTTGGCATCCTGCTGATGGGTCCACTGCAGGCGGAGGTTCTGTTGGTTGACGTAGTCCGAGCTCCCTTTCTCGCCGAAAACGTCTTTGGCGAAGTCGAACTGCAGGCGTCCGTTGTACTTGTAGCGCTTCCGGTAGCTGGACGCCGCGCCGGTCTCCCACGAGCCGAGGGTGTAGATCCCGCCGGTCACCTTCAGGTCGAGGTAGTCGTTGAAGACGAAGTAGTAGCCCCCGTCCCGCAGGAAGAATCCCCGGGTGGCCTCTTCCCCCACCTGGGGCAGAATGAACCCGGAGTGCCGGGCCCCCTGCTGCGGAAAGAAACCGAACGGAAGCCCCAGCGGATAGAACGGCACGTCTTCGATCACCATATAAGCCGGGCCGAAGACCACTTTTTTCTTCGGCTCGACGGTCCCTTTGGTCATCTGGAGGTAGAAGTGCGGGTGGTCGGCGTCGCACGTGGTGTAGGTCCCCCCTTTCATGTGCAGGACGTCGTCCGGCATCTTCTTGACCAGCCCCCCGGTCAGGATGCCCTCGCCCTCCTTGGTATGCGCCCCCCAGATCAAGGCTTTTTTCGTGTCGATGTTATACCGAACCGAGTCGAGCTCGTAGGTGGTCTGGTCCTGAACGAATTTCGGACGGATGTACTGTTCGGTCAGCGTATCGGTGGTCCCCTGCGCCGAGACGTTTTTGGTGTCGAGGTTGAGGGTGATTCGCTCGGCGGCCATCTCCAGGTCGGTGTACTGCACCTTCCCGTTGCCGTACATATAGAGATTGCCGGTCCGCACATCGTAGACCAGCGAGTCGCGCTGCGATCCCACCACCTGGGCCGACAACGGCGAACCGCCGCCTCTCCTTTTCGGCTCGATTTTTGCGGAGTCGGCCGTTATCGCAGGCAACGAATCCGGCGTGATGGTCGGTAACGAATCGGGCACAGGTGTCGGCAGCGAATCGGGCGGTCCGACAACCGCCGATCCGGTCGCTTGCCGGACCGCCGCCGGTACGGCGCCGCCGAACCCCGCCGCCGCTGTCCAAAACGACAGCAGGAGGAGAAAAATGATCCGTTTTCGTTGTGCCGGGCGCAAAATCCGATGAAAATAGGTTAATTTTGTCGCGGTCGAACCGCGCTGCGCACTGCCGCGCGCGGACAGCGACTCGCAAAGGTAAACAAAAAACCGGAGGAAACGCAAACACTCCTCCTCCTCTCGAACACGATGAAGCTCCTAACGGTCATAAGTAACGTCATTTTGCTGGCGGCGAGTATGTCGCCGCAGGCGATGGCCGTGCCGGAGGCCGGGAAACGGGCCGTGGTGCGGTGCATCGCGATCGACCCGGGGCACGGCGGAAAGGACCCGGGGGCGGTCGGCAACGGACTTCAGGAGAAGGCCATCAACCTGGGGGTGGCCTTGAAGTTGGGGCGGATGATCGAAGAGCAGCTCCCGGGGGTGCGGGTGGTTTACACGCGGCGCGATGACCGTTTCCTGTCGCTGGCCGACCGCAGCAAGGCGGCGGCCGAGGCGGGGGCCGATCTCTTCGTCTCGATCCATACCAACTCCAGTACGAGCGCGTCGGCTGCGGGTACCGAGACGTTCGTCATGGGCGAGGACAAGGACAATCGGAACCTCTCGGTGGTGATGCGCGAGAATGCGGTAATCAGCCTCGAACCGGACTACACGTCGCGGTACGAGGGGTACAATCCCAATTCGTCGGAGTCGTTGATTCTCTTCTCGCTCATGCAGTACGTCTACCAGAGTCAGAGTCTCTCGCTGGCGGAGCGGATCCAGGAGCAGTATGCCACGTATGCCGGGCGGCGCGACAAGGGGGTCAAGCAGGCGGGTTTCCTGGTGCTGTGGCGCACGCCGATGCCCAGCGTGCTGACCGAGGTGGGATTCATCTCCAACCCGACGGAAGCTCGCTTCCTGGGTTCGGCGGCGGGACAGGAGAAGGTGGCGGCCTCGATCTTCCGGGCGATCCGGGAGTACAAACGATTGACGGACAGCCGGGCAACGGCTTTGACGGGCTCTTCGAACGGGGCTTCTGCGGCGGGGGCGACGGTGAAGACGGCTGCGGCTTCGAAACCGGCTGCGGAATCGACGCCGAAGGCTGCGCCAGGTTTTACCCCGAGTTCTGCCCCTAAGCCGACCCCTAAGCCGACCCCGAAACCGGCTCAGGGCGCGGCTTCCGGAGCGACGCAGGCCACCAAACGGACGGTTTTCGTGACCCCGCCGGCGACGCGGACCCTCCACGAGGAGCCGGGCGATGGAAAGACACTCTTTCGGATCCAGGTCAGGAGCACCCTGGTCAGGGTCCCGCTAACGCGCTCGAACTTCGGCGATTATGCCGCCGAAACGCTCGAAATGCGGATCGACGGACGCTACAAATATTTCTGCGGCACGAGCTTTTCTTACCGAGAAGCGTTACTTTTGCAACGCAAGGTGCGACACACTTTTCCGGATGCCTTCATGGTGGCTTTCCGCGAGGGGAGGCCCGTGCCGTTGGCCGAGGCGCTCGCCGGCAGGTAGCGCGGGGGGCGAGAGGGGAGAGGCGAGGAGTCTTGCACTTGGAAAACAAATAGGGACGGGCCGCGGGCTCGCCGGAAACATTCGTTCAGGAAAAATATGAAAAAGAAAAAACTGTCTCGGGAAGCATGGATCGGGATTTACGGTGTCTGTATGCTCTTGTTGCTTTACCTGGGAATCAATTTTATCAAGAGTCAGGATATTTTCAGCCGCGACAACGTCTACTATGCGGTGTATGACAATGCGGACGGCATCGCGGCTTCGTCGCCCGTCACGATCAAAGGGTTTCGGGTCGGGACGGTGGACCGCGTGTGGTACGACGTGCCCACGGGCAAGGTAATTACCGAATTCTCGGTCAAACGGGACTATCCCCTGCCGGCGGATTCGAGAGCCAAGATCGCCAGCGCGTCGCTCATGGGGGCCACGGTGATCGACCTACAGCTCGGGAACGCAGACCGGATTCTTGCCGACGGAGATACGGTTTCTTCGCTCATCGAACCCGGGCTGACCCAGGCGCTCGGGCAGTTCAAAAGCAAGGCCGACACCTTGTTGGAACAGCTCTCGCAGGCGCTCACGGGCATCAATGCGGTGCTCAGCGACCGGAATGTGGCCAACCTCTCGACGTTGCTGGCGCATGCGAATTCCATCGGCGGCAATTTGGACCGCATGGTGGCCGGAGACCTCAATCGTACGATGACCAACCTCCGGTCGCTCTCGGCCGAACTCAACACCGCAGCCCCGAAAATCAACCGGATCGTCGACCGTGTCGAAAACATCGCCGATACGATGAGCCTTGCCGTGCCGCCGCTCATGACAAACCTCGCCCAAACGGCCGAAAAACTCAATGCCGTCATGCAGGCCATCAACGAAGGGCAGGGGAGTGCCGGTAAACTCATCTACGACCGGGAACTCTACGACAACCTCACCGAAGCCTCCGAAAGCCTTACCCTCCTCCTCCAGGACCTCAAGGCCAATCCCGGACGATATATCCATATCTCGGTCTTCGGCGGTAATCGAAATAAATAACTCTCCTGTATATCTTTAGCGACAGGCTGGGACTGTACCTTTTACCTTCGTTTCCCTCGCTTTGCCTCGGCCAAGTCTGCAAACGTTCTTTGTGCAGGA
>CAJTNK010000092.1 GCA_910577885.1 uncultured Rikenella sp. | reverse complement strand
ATCTGAAAGTTCTTTGGGTCCCTTTCTTTCAAGAAAGGGACAGTACCCTCCCATCACGAAGAACGATTAACACATTACGCCAAGGCAGAGCGAGAGAAGCGAAGGTAAAAAAGAACAATTATTAACAAGGATCATGAAAAGAAGATTGATTTTTGGGTTAGCCGCCCTGGGCCTGGCAATCGCACGGCCCGTACAGGCTCTTGCGGACGAGGGGATGTGGCTGCTGCCGTACCTCGAGAAGATGAACATCGAGAAGATGCGCGAGACGGGGCTTCGGCTCACGGCACAGGACATTTACGCGCTGAATCGGACCTCGTTGAAAGACGCGATCGTGATTTTCGGCGGAGGTTGCACCGGCGAGATCATCTCGCCGCAAGGGCTGATCGCCACGAACCACCACTGCGGGTATGGGGCCATCCAGCAGCACAGCTCCGTGGACCACGATTATCTGAAGCACGGTTTTTGGGCGATGAGCCAAGCCGAAGAGCTGCCCACGCCGGGGCTGGCCGTGACCTTCATCCGGGAGATCCGGGACGTCACGTCGGAAGTTCTGGCCAAGGTGAAAGCCGGAATGAACGAGGCGCAGCGTAACAAAGCCGTCGGACAGGCCATCGACCGGATCGTCAAGGCCAACAGCGATCCCAAGGCGTTTCGGTATGCGCAGGTGACCCCGATGTTCGGCGGGAACCAGTACCTGTTGTTCGTCACCGAGCGGTTCACCGACGTACGGATGGTGGGGGCACCGCCGTCGGCCGTCGGGAAGTTCGGCGGAGACACCGACAACTGGATGTGGCCGCGGCATACGGGAGATTTCTCGCTGTTCCGCGTCTACGCCTCGCCGGACAACAAGCCCGCCGCCTACTCGCCGGACAACGTCCCGTACCGGGCGCCGAAGCACCTCGAGATCTCGCTCCGAGGGTACAAAGAGGGCGACTATGCGATGATACTCGGCTTCCCGGGACGCACCAACCGGTATATGACCACCTACGAGATCGACCAGGTGTTGGAACAGGACAACCCGATCCGGATCTTCGTCCGCGGCGAACGCCAGAAGCTCCTGTGGGAAGACATGATGGCCGATCCGAAAGTCCGGATCCAGTATGCGAGCAAGTATGCCGGCTCGTCGAACTACTGGAAGAACTCCATCGGGATGAGCCGCGGCCTGCGCCGGCTGGACGTCCGGGGCAAGAAAGCGGCTCAGCAGGCCGAGTTTACGGCCTGGGTGAACGGCTCGCCGGAGCGGATCGAGCGATACGGACGCGCGCTGCCGCTGATCGACAGCGCGGTTCGGATGCGCCGTGCGGCGGCCCGGATCCAGCAGTTCATGAACGAAGCCTTGCGCACCGGCGTGGAGAGCTATACGCTGGGGACCGCCGTGAACCGGATTCTGACCTCCGAAAGCAACGACACGAAGGCCGCAGCGGCACTGCGTGCGACGGGCGAGGCGTTTTTCAAGAACTACAGCCCGTCGACCGACCGCAAAGTAACGCGGCGGATGCTGCAGATCTTCGCCGACAGCGTCGCGGCGGCAGACGAACCGTCGTTCTTCGCCACCGTTCGGCCGGATGTGGCGGGGTATGCGGCCGGACTCTCGGACCGCTCGCTGCTGACCGACACGGCGCGGTACTATGCCGCGCTGGCGAACTTCGACCGCGCCCAGTGGGAGGCTGATCCGGCAGTGACGGCCGCTGCGTCGATCGCCGAAAAGAGCAAAACGCTCACCGACTCGGCCTTGAAAGAGGCTGCGCGGCTCTTCGCCGAGGGCCACCGGCTCTGGGTGGCGGGGCTCCTGGAGATGCACCCGGACAAAGCCTGGGCGCCGGACGCCAACTTCACGCTCCGGCTCACCTACGGACAGGTGCTGCCCTACTGGGCGGCGGATGCGGTCTTCTACAACTACTTCACCACGCTGGACGGGGTGATGGCCAAGGAGGACCCGAAAAATCCGGACTTCATCGTCCCGGCACGGCTCAAAGAGCTCTACCGGGCCCAGGATTTCGGCCCGTATGCCGTGGACGGGCGGGTGCCGACCTGTTTCCTGACCAACAACGACATCACGGGCGGTAACTCGGGGAGTCCGGTGCTGGACGCCGACGGACGGCTCCTGGGGCTGGCCTTCGACGGAAACTGGGAGGCCATGAGCGGCGACATCGCCTTCGAACCCGACGTACAGCGCACCATTGCGGTCGACATCCGCTACGTCCTCTTCCTGATCGACAAGTACGCAGGTTGCGGGCGGTTGATCGACGAAATGACCATCGTCCGGTAGCGGCGCGGCCTGAAAAAAACGGAAAACCGGCCTGTTCTTTTGTGTTGAACACAAAGAACAGGCCGGTTTTTTTCGTCTGCCTGCGCCGGAGAGCGCCGCACGCCCCGCCGCCCCACGAGCGGTTACCGAAGCTGTGCCGCCGCCCCGTGCTGCCCGTGCCGCAGGGAGCCCGCCGAACAGCGCATCAGGATCGGTTCCGGCTGTTCGTCCGTAATCTCGCCCGTAAAATTATCCAACAGGCTCTTGGTCGCGGTCTTGCTCCGCGGAATCCACGGGCTGTAGCGCAACACGTGTTCAATCCGGTCGCGCTGCTGCGACGTCAGGTTCGTCCGGTGGCTCTCGAAATAGTCCATCACGTTGGTCGACGCGAACACCCTCCCGTCGCAAGCCTGCCGATCGAAGACCGTACCGGCGTAAGGCATCGACGCGCCATAATAGTAGTGGTTGTAGAACGCACGCTCATAAGCCACCCGGTCGTATTTCGGCGTATCGCTGCAACCGTCGTCCGTGGCGTCGTTGTTCGGATCGCCGCAAGTCTGGCTCTTGTTCGAATCGAGAAAAGCATGATGAAGCCCCAGATAATGCCCCATCTCGTGGCACAGCGTAAACATTCCCTCGTCGTCCGCCTCCCGGGCCGCAGGAGCGAAGTAACGGTTGTTCAGCGCAATCCCGTGCATATACTTCGGCTGCTCGGCACCCAGTGCACCGTCCCACACCTGAAGCAGCACCAACGGATTATTCGACGTACAATACGGCAGATACGACACCCCCGTCACGCCGCTTTCGTCCTGGGTCGGGTCCGGCGAATCCAGGAAACCGAACAACCATACATTCACATACCGGTTCGGATCCCACAACATCGCTTTATCGCGTACCGAGAGGGTGCGTTTGTGATCCAGAAAGCGGTCCGAACTCATGTTCGCCGCCCCCGGATACGACACCCGATGCACCCCCGGCTCGGCCAACGCCTCGCCGTCCGGTCCCCGCGAAGCCAACGCAAAACGAACCTTCACCGACTGGCTCCCCGCCGACGGAAAAAGCGTTGCGGCATAAAACCGGTTCAACTGCTCGATCCGTTTCTCGAACACCGAAGCTGCCGGCGACTGGGTCCGATCGTTCGGATCCTCGTACAGCACATGGAAAACCACCGGAATAACCCCGTCTTCCAACTCCGGCACCTCCGGTTTGCGCGGCTCCGCCGGCTCTTTCTCACACCCAGCCAGCAACAACAAGGGAAAAATCCCGAAAAACAGGAAAAGTTTACTCTTCATACGCCATCCGATATTTTTTTTTTGTAAAGTTAATAATTCCCTATCTCTCCCCCGCCAATCCGTCATTTTTCACCTCCTCCCCGACCCTCTACCTACAAAAATGGGGCCGTTCCCACCCACCAGGCAAGGAACGGCCCCCATTCTTCTCCAAAAAAACAGCGCCTCGCGACTAATCCTTGAGCTTAGCACACAGGAACTCGCGGTTCAACCGAGCGATATGCGCGATCGAAATCCCCTTCGGACACTCCGCCTCGCACGCCCCAGTATTGGTACACCCGCCGAAGCCGAGTTCGTCCATCTTGGCCACCATCGCCTTGGCCCGCCGCGCCGCCTCGACTTTCCCCTGCGGCAACAGCGCCAGCGAGCTCACCCGCGCCGCCACGAACAACATCGCCGACCCGTTCTTGCACGTAGCCACACAAGCCCCGCAACCGATACAAGCCGCCGCGTCCATCGACTCGTCGGCATCCTTCTTCGGAATCGGAATCGCATTGGCATCCGGCACCCCGCCCGTGTTCACCGAAACATACCCCCCGGCCTGCAAAATCTTGTCGTAAGCCGAACGATCCACCACCAGGTCCTTCACCACCGGGAAAGCCTTCGACCGCCACGGCTCGATCGTGATCGTATCGCCGTCCTTGAACTTACGCATGTGCAACTGGCAAGTCGTAATATCATCGTCCGGCCCGTGAGCCCGACCGTCGATGAACAACGAACACATCCCGCAAATCCCCTCCCGACAGTCATGATCGAACGCAATGGGCTCCTTACCCGCGTGGATCAAATCGTTGTTCAAAATGTCCAACATCTCCAAAAACGAACTCCCCTCCGACACATTCTCTACATGATACTCCTCGAACCGACCCTTATCATGAGCGTCCTTCTGACGCCATATCTTTAACTTCAAATTCATCGCTTTTACTTGCTTTTTATCTGTTCTTTTTTCTGACACCTGTTTTTAGCTCTGGGAGGGTACCGTACCTTTTCTGAAGAAAAGGTACCCAAAAGACTTCCGAGCGCATCCCGCTGGGATGCTTTGGCCGTGTCAGCCTGTGTTTGGGTGGGGCTTTCTCGGTGCGGCGCGTAAGGTAATTATTGCTTTAGCGCGCCGACACCGGAAAACCCCACCCACAACCTAAGGACTGCGGAGCCTAAGGCGTAGCGTATGCTATCTGAAAGTTTTTTTGGTTCTTTTTGTTCACAAAAAGAACAGTTCACTCTCGTAGCCAATGACTGGGTATTAGAAAAAAGAACGGTTAAAATGGGAATTGAAAACGTTTAGTCTTTGTAGTTTCGTTGTGCGAGGTGCACGGTGTCAAAGACCAGTTTTTCTTTGTGGAGTTCGGGTTCTGCGTCGGGCCCTTTGTACTCCCAGACAGCGACATAGGCATAGTTGTCGTCGTCGCGCAGCGCCTCGCCCTCCGGCGTTTGGAACTCTTCGCGGAAGTGACCGCCGCAGGATTCGTTTCGGTTCAAGGCGTCGCGAGCCATGAGTTCTCCCATCTCCATGAAGTCGGCCACGCGGAGCGCTTTTTCGATCTCCTGGTTGAACTCGCCCTCTTTGCCCGGCACCCGGACGTTGGACCAGAATTCTTTGCGGAGCTCCTGGATCGCCGTGATGGCCCGTTCGAGGCTCTCTTTGGTGCGGCCCATGCCGACGTTTTCCCACATGATATTACCCAGTTCCTTGTGCAGGTCGTCCACCGATCGTTTCCCGTTGATCGCGAAGAGTTTGTCGATCTTCTCGCGGATCGCTTTTTCGGCTTCGGCGAAAGCCGGATGATTGGTGTCGATCTTCGGCGTTTGGATATCATGCGAGAGGTAGTCCCCCAGCGTGTACGGAATCACGAAGTAGCCGTCGGCCAAGCCCTGCATCAAGGCCGAAGCCCCCAGACGATTGGCCCCGTGGTCCGAGAAGTTGGCTTCGCCCAACGCATACAGCCCCGGAATCGTCGTCATGAGGTTGTAGTCGACCCAAATCCCCCCCATGGTGTAGTGCACGGCCGGGTAGATCATCATCGGTTCTTCGTACGGATTGACGTCGACGATTTTTTCGTACATCTGGAACAGGTTCCCGTAGCGTTGTGCGATGACCTCTTTCCCGAGCCGCTTAATCGCGGTCGAGAAGTCGAGGAACACCGCCAATCCCGTCTCATTGACCCCGAACCCGGCGTCGCACCGTTCCTTGGCCGCCCGCGAAGCCACGTCGCGCGGCACGAGATTCCCGAACGCCGGATACCTGCGTTCCAGGTAGTAGTCCCGATCCTCTTCCGGTATCTGGGACGGTTTCTTGGCCCCCGAACGAACCGCTTCGACATCCTCCATCTTCTTCGGCACCCAGATCCGACCGTCATTCCGCAGCGATTCCGACATCAAGGTCAGCTTGGACTGCTGTTCGCCGTGCTTCGGGATACAGGTCGGGTGGATCTGCGTAAAGCACGGATTGGCGAACATCGCCCCTTTCTTATAGCACTGCCAAGCGGCCGAGCCGTTGGAGTTCATGGCATTGGTCGAGAGGAAGAAGACATTCCCGTACCCCCCCGAGCAGATCAGCACGGCATGTGCCCCGTGGCGTTCGATTTCGCCGGTCACCAGGTTCCGGGTGATGATCCCGCGTGCCTTGCCGTCGATCAGCACGACGTCCAGCATCTCATACCGCGGATACGATTTCACCGATCCTTTCTGTATTTGCCGGTTCAGCGCCGCATAAGCCCCCAACAAGAGCTGCTGTCCGGTTTGACCGCGCGCATAGAAGGTCCGCGAAACCTGCGCCCCCCCGAACGAACGGTTGTCGAGCAGTCCGCCGTAATCCCGCGCGAACGGAACCCCCTGCGCCACACACTGGTCGATGATGGAGTTCGCCACCTCCGCCAACCGATAGACGTTCGCTTCGCGTGCCCGGTAGTCTCCCCCCTTGATGGTGTCATAAAAGAGGCGGTATACCGAGTCGTTGTCGTTCTGGTAGTTCTTGGCGGCGTTAATCCCCCCTTGGGCCGCAATCGAGTGCGCGCGCCGCGGCGAGTCGCTGATGCAGAATACTTTGACATTGTAGCCCAGTTCGCCCAGCGAAGCCGCCGCCGAAGCCCCCGCCAGCCCCGTCCCCACGACAATGACATCGAGTTTCCGCTTGTTGGCCGGACTGACCACCTTAATGTCCGCTTTATGTTTGCTCCACTTTTGGGCCAACGGCCCTTCGGGAATCTTGGAATCGAGTATGCTCATTTCTTTCAGTAGTGATTAAATCGGAAGATCGAGTAATTGGTTTAGTTGCCGCAGCAGAATTCGGATACCAGCACCGCCACCGGAATCGAGATGAAGCCGGCCGCTACGATCAGGGCATAGACCCGTGCCGCGCATTTCCAGCGGCGAATCCACACCTGGTTGTCGAGCCCGATGGTCTGAAAGGCGCTCCAGAAGCCGTGGCGCAGGTGGAACCACAAGGCCACGATCCACACGATATAGAGAATCGCGATCACCGGATTCGAGAACGTCGCTTCGAGCAAGGCATACGAATTCGTGGTCGGATGTCCGCCGATGAAGTGCTGCAGCTGCATCTCAGCCCAGAAGTCGGTGAGGTGCCAGCCCAAAACCCCAAGGACGATGATCCCGAGGACGTACATGTTCCGCGACTCCCATGCCGACGAACGGCTGAGGTCCTGGACCTTGTACCGCACCGGCCGCGCCGAGCGGTTTTGCCACGTAATGACCGTTGCCCACGCGATGTGGATCACGAAACCGGCCGCCAACACCGGCACCATCACCTGGATCAACGGATTGGTGTCCATGAAGCCGCACATGGCGTTGTAGGCCTCCTCGCCCCCGAAGTAGAAGAGGTTGGCCACCAGATGGACGAGCAGGAAGACGATCAGGAAAAGCCCCGAAAGGCTCATCACTAACTTCTTCCCGATGGAAGAGCTCCAGAGTTTACTCATAGGTTTAGTTGGTTTTGTTTGAATGATTTGAATGTTTGTAAGCCTTGTGTCGTCGGCCTCTCCAACGGGGAGGAGAGAGCCTTTCGCGCGGGTCGTTTTTCAGGGTCCGACTCGGTCGGTTCTCCCCACTCCCCCGGCGGACTGTTTGTCCGCTAACAAAGGTATTTCGCTTTTTCGGATTACACAAATTTTTGTGCCTCCGGCCCCGGGCAACCGCTACTGTGAGTCCGGAAAGTTGACGGAGGTCGGTTACAGCGGCTACGGCTGGGCGCTGACAATCCACAGCGACAACGCCCATAGCCTGAAT
>CAJTNK010000091.1:5772-7816 GCA_910577885.1 uncultured Rikenella sp. | reverse complement strand
TGCTAGCTGAAAGTCTTTTGGGTACCTTTTCTTCAGAAAAGGTACAGTACCCTCCGGTCGCTAAAGAACCGATTCATACCCGTAAAAAAATATTGTACCTTTGGCCTCCGGATGCAAGAGCGGATCACCATACGCGGAGAAGTCGTCCCGGGGCGGAGGCTCGGACGGACCATCGGATTCCCTACAGCCAACATCGAGCTGGAGCCGGAACAGGGGGGCGAAGAGCGTGTCCGGGCGGGGAGCGGCGTGTGGCTGGCCCGGGTCTCCCTCGAGGAGACGGGACAACGCTACTGGGCCGTGGCGAATATCGGACGGAGGCCGACCGTCGAAACCCAGGCGGGGGGCGGACGGTACAAGGCCGAAGCGTGGCTTTTCGATTTCGACGGCGATTTGTACGGTCGGCGGATCGAGGTCGAACTGGTGAGGTTCTTGCGGCCCGAGCGGAAATTCGACTCGCTGGAGGAGTTGCGCCGGGCCATCGAACGAGACAAAGAAAATGCACTTAATATCATAGCGAACGATGAGTTTACCTTATAAAGTAGCCGACATGGGGCTGGCCGAGTGGGGCCGCCGGGAGATCGAAATTTCGGAACACGAAATGCCGGGCCTGATGGCCTTGCGCGAAAAGTACGGCGCCGAAAAACCGTTGCGCGGGGCGCGGATCATGGGGTCGCTGCACATGACGATCCAGACGGCGGTGCTGATCGAGACCCTCGTCGAATTGGGGGCTGAGGTGCGATGGTGCTCGTGCAATATTTTTTCGACCCAGGACCATGCCGCAGCGGCGATTGCGGCGGCCGGCGTGCCGGTCTTCGCCTGGAAGGGGGAGTCGCTCGAGGAGTACTGGTGGTGTACGCGCGAGGCGTTGACCTTTCCGGGAGGCAAGGGGCCGCACCTGATCGTGGACGACGGAGGGGATGCGACGCTCCTGATCCACCGGGGGGTTGCGGCCGAGAACGATGCCTCCGTGCTGGACAAGGCCTCGGAGAGCCACGAAGAGGCGGTGATTCTGGCGTTGCTCCGGGAGACCTTGCGGCAGGAGCCGGGCAAGTGGCATGCGATGGTCGAAGAGCTGCGCGGGGTCTCGGAAGAGACCACCACCGGCGTACACCGGCTCTATCGGATGATGGAGCGCGGCGAACTGCTCTTCCCGGCCATCAACGTCAACGACTCGGTGACGAAGTCGAAGTTCGACAACCTGTACGGTTGTCGGGAGTCGCTGGCCGACGGCATCAAACGGGCTACGGACGTCATGATTGCCGGAAAAGTGGTCGTGGTCTGCGGCTACGGCGACGTGGGAAAGGGGTGTGCGGCCAGTATGCGGCACTACGGTGCGCGGGTGATCGTGACGGAGATCGACCCGATCTGCGCCCTGCAGGCGGCCATGGAGGGCTTCGAGGTGAAAACCGTCGAAGAGGCGCTGCCGGAGGGGAATATCTATGTCACGACCACCGGGAACCGCGATATCATCACCCTCGAGCACATGCAACGGATGCGCGACCAGGCGATCGTCTGCAACATCGGCCACTTCGACAACGAAATTCAGATGGGGCGGTTGAATGCTTTCCCGGGGGCGGTGCGGACGGAAATCAAACCGCAGGTCGACAAATACACCTTCACGGCGGACGGTCATTCGATTTTCGTGCTGGCCGAGGGTCGGTTGGTGAACCTGGGGTGCGCGACGGGTCATCCGTCGTTCGTGATGAGCAACTCGTTCACGAATCAGACGCTGGCGCAGCTCGACTTGTGGCAGAGGGACTATGCGGTGGGGGTCTACCGCCTGCCCAAGCATTTGGACGAGGAGGTGGCGCGGCTCCACTTGGAACGGATCGGGGTGCATCTGACCCGTCTGACGCCGGAACAGGCCGATTACATCGGGGTATCGGTCGAGGGACCGTACAAGGCGGACTTCTATCGGTATTAGGGGTTGGGGGTTGTTTTCTCTGCCGGATGGCCAGCAAAACGCCCTGTGGGCGCGCCTCCGCGGTGGACGCGTTCGCGTCACGGCGCGGGCCTTTATTAGGGTAGACACAGCCCGGTTCGC
>CAJTNK010000091.1:3927-5159 GCA_910577885.1 uncultured Rikenella sp. | reverse complement strand
GACAATGCAGTTTTCCACCGGCAGGCCAGTAGAACACCCTGTGGGTGCGCGCGCCCCGCCTTAAGAGGAAATCAACCCGATAAACGGTGAGTTTATCGGGAATGATTTCCCAAGGCGCGCGGACAATGACCGTTGCGCGGCGGATGGTGGCGGAGCAGTTTCTTGGTTGGCCAGTTGAACAATTGCGACCCAACGGGTCGCGCGAGCCACCGCCCCTCCGGGCGGTGCTCGGTGCCGCTCGGCACTCGAAGGTTGGGCTTTTCTTTGCAAAGCCCGCTGGCGTTGGCCCGCGAAATACGGTGTGCGGGCAATCAGACATAAGAAGAAGTAGTAGAAATAAATAGTTGGTTATCGGTTATGGAGAATCCGTTGGAGATCCATTCGGCAGGCGAACCGATGCGCCTGTGGACGCAGGATCTGGTGAAGAAATACAAGTCGCGGACGGTGGTGAACGGCGTTTCGATCGACGTCCGGCAGGGTGAGATCGTGGGACTGCTGGGGCCCAACGGGGCGGGGAAGACAACGACGTTTTATATGACCGTGGGGTTGATTAAACCGAACGGGGGGCAGATCTTTCTGAACGATCTGGAGATCACGAAAGAGCCGGTCTACCGTCGTGCGCAGCTCGGGGTGGGGTACCTGGCACAGGAGGCGTCGGTGTTTCGGCGGCTGTCGGTCGAGGACAACATCAAGGCGGTGTTGCAGATGACCAATTACTCGAAAGAGTATCAGCGGGAGCGGATCGAGTACCTGATTCGGGAGTTCAGCCTGACGAAGGTTCGCAAGAGTCTGGGTCAGCAGCTCTCGGGGGGTGAGCGGCGGCGGACCGAGATTGCGCGTGCGGTGGCGATCAACCCGAAGTTCATTCTGCTGGACGAGCCTTTTGCCGGGGTCGACCCGATTGCGGTGGCGGAGATTCAGTCGATCGTGGCGTCGCTCAAGGAGAAGAACATCGGGGTGATTATTACGGACCACAATGTGCACGAGACGCTTTCGATCACGGACCGGACTTATATTCTGGTGGAGGGTAAGGTGATTCGGACGGGCACGGCCGAGGAGTTGGCAGCGGACGAGTACGTGCGACGGGTTTACCTGGGTCCGGACTTCGAGTTGCGCAAGGCGAAGAAGTGATGGCGCGCGGACAAAGCTGGTTTTTCTCGCCCGAATGGCCAATAAGACGCCCTATGGGCGCGCCTCCGCGGCGTAAGCGGGGCCCGCGCGGCCTGAGCGCA
>CAJTNK010000091.1:0-2718 GCA_910577885.1 uncultured Rikenella sp. | reverse complement strand
TTGGCGATTCATTCTATTTCGCCAGGTGCGAAATAGTTGAATCGCTCTTAAGGCGTGGCGCGCGCACCCACAGGGTGTTTTGCTGGCCTACCGGTTGTAACCTGCATTGTCCGCGCGCTGGCGGAAATCGATCAAACAACGTGAGTTGTTTGATCGATTTCCTACTCCAGCAGTCGCGCGCGGGTCGAGCCATACCGACAAGCAAGAACTGCGCTCAGGCCGCGCGGGCCCCGCTTACGCCGCGGAGGCGCGCCCATAGGGCGTTTTACTGGCCATCCGGGCGAGAAAACCGTCTCCGCCAGCGCGCGGCCTCTGATCCCCCTATTGTCGGTAGAGCGGTTGGAGGCGCGTTTTGTTGCGGCTGCCGCTGCCGGAGCCACCGACAGAGGAGGCGGGCAACGAAAGCCGATCGTCGCGGATCGTAATCACCGCCCGATCCCGCTGTCCGGTCAACGGATCGACCGCTTCGACGGTGTTTTCGCCCGTCTTCAGCACCGCATCTTTCCACACGAATCGTCCCAGCCCGTCGTTCGATCGAAGCCCCAGCGACCGGCCGTTCACGAAGAGTTCCACGTCGCTTTGGTTCGAGAAGACCCGCAGCGTCTGTTTCGTCGAGCTTCGCACCTCGTGGCGTGCGTCGACCAGGTGGACGAACGGTTCGGTGCGGTTCCAGTTCGCTTTGTAGAAGTAGAAGGCGTCCTTGCAGACCCTGCGGTCGAACGTCACCAGCCCGAAATCCGCTACTCCGGGCCGTGCACCGTCCGTGCGGTGCGCCGCGCCGTAGTCGAACATCGTCCAGACGAATGTCCCCCAGTAGTTCGGCCGGGCTTTCGAAATCTCGCTCCAGTAACACTCGTGGAACCAGGTCTGCCACTGTTCCGGATGCCAGGCTCCGGCCGCCTCCGGCCGGTGGAGCGAGTCGCTCCACTGGTAGATCGATCCCCCGGCCCCGTATTCGCTGATCCCGCTGCGCAGCGTCGGGTAGCCTTTGAACAAGGCGCTGTGCCAGACTGCGATGTCCTGCGGTTGACCCGCGGTCCACCCGTCGAACTTGTTGAAACCGATCAGGTCGGTCACGAAGTTCAAATCTTCGTCCTGGTTGCTGGCCGCCACGGTGAGTCGCCCGCCTCCCTCTTCGTCGGCCAGGGCGTTGAGCTCGCGGATCAACGGCACGGGATCGTCTCCGCGCTGGTTGAGCTGGTCGAACAACCCCC
Organism: uncultured Rikenella sp.; assembly: GCA_910577885.1. Taxonomy (GTDB): domain Bacteria; phylum Bacteroidota; class Bacteroidia; order Bacteroidales; family Rikenellaceae; genus Rikenella. The sequence continues at coordinate 1,504 of CAJTNK010000091.1, read as the reverse complement.
ACCAAACCACCGAGGGGTGGTTGTACTGCTGGTGGATCATCTCCAAGAGCTGCTGACGGATGTTGCCGCGAAAGGCCTCGCTGTCGTTGAATCCCTTGTCGCGGTAAGGTCCCGCCCCTACGAACGGCAGGTCGCTCCAGACCAGAATCCCCGCCCGGTCGCAGAGCTCCAGGAAGTACGGGTCGTTCGGGAAGTAGGCGCACCGAACGGCATTGGCCCCCATCTCGCGAATCAGCTCGATATCGCGCCGATGGTTCTGTCGGCGGAGCGCGTTTCCGATCCCGTCCCAGTCTTCGACGCGACAGACCCCGCGGATCTGAAGCGGTTGTCCGTTGAGCAAGAATCTGTTTTGGGCGTCGACCTCGAACCACCGCACGCCGAACGACTCCCGCACCAGGTCTTCACCTCCGGCGGCCGCTCCCCGTACGCGTGCATCCATACTATATAAGTACGGATTTTCAGGCCCCCACAAGCGGGGCGCGTCGATGGTGAACGCAGCCGCCACTTCGCTCCGCCCCGTCGGGTCGAGCTTCACGCGCCGGGCAATCGAGTCGATCCGGTTCCCCTCGGCGTCGTGCAGGACGAACGTCGTCTCGACCATCTCGCCGGCAGTTCCGCGCACCACGGCCAGCGCATTGACTTCGGCCCGTTCGGCCGACACCCGGGTCGGGGTCACGTACAGCCCCCGGGAACCGTAGTCGTCCAGGGCGATATGCGCCGCCGGAGTGGCGATCAGTTCGACCGTGCGGTACAATCCGCCGTAGATGTTGAAGTCTCCGACCAGCGGAGGCCGGTTGAGGTCCGGCGCGTTGTTGACGCGCACCACCAGCGAGTTGCGTCCTCCGAAGCGGAGCAGCCGGGTGACGTCGAACGCAAAGGCGGTATATCCGCCGACGTGTTGTCCGGCGTGCTTCCCGTTCACATAGAGGTCGCAGGTGGCATTCGCTCCGCCGAACCGGACGAAGAGCCGTTTCCCGCGCCAAGCCTCCGGAATCTCGAGGGCCCGGAAATAACCGCCCAGTCCGCGGTAATAGTCGGGTTTTGCGCCGAGGGCGTCGGAATTCCACGTGTGGGGCAGCGCAACCGGTTGTCCCGGCGCGGCCAGACTGGTTTCCCAACCCGACGTATAGGTCCATTCGCGGTCCAGCGCTATGCTCAGTCGTTGCGCTGCCGTTCCCGATCCGAGCAGGGCGGCGATCACTCCCAAGACGATTCGTTTCATACCGATGTACATACTTACTAAATGGTATAGGGTAGTCGAGAACAAAGGTAGCAAAACGGCCGGATATTGTTCTCGGGTGAAAAATTTTTCGCCGTTTTTTCCATTGATTCAGAGGGTGATAGGTTAAGGCTGTGAAAAATATTGAAAAATATATTTGGAAGTCTCGCCGAAAAGTCCTTATCTTTGCAACCGCAAATGGGGAACGGGTTTTCCGGTTTGCGAACGGAAACGTTCTTTGAAGTATTGCAGTGTAGTACAAGAAGAAGAGTAGGGATCGGCGGC
>CAJTNK010000090.1 GCA_910577885.1 uncultured Rikenella sp. | reverse complement strand
GTCTTCGGGTGCCGAGCGGCACCTCGCGCCGCAGGGGGTGGCGGCGACTCGCGCGCCCGTTGGGCGCGGTTTGTAGCAAGGCGAGAAAAGCTCGTGGCGTACGGATAGTGACTATTTTAGGAAAGAAGCCGACGCCAGCGGTCTTTGCCGAGCAAAACCCAGTCTTCGCGTGCCGAGCGGCACCGCGCCCGAGGACGAATGTTTTTGCCGATGATTTGAACCGGTCGGCCGGTAGGGCAACTGCACTCCGCAGGAGCGCGCGAATCTCCGTCGCCCCGGGCGGCACCAATAGAAAAAAGTAGTAGATGAGATGCTGATGATAAAACGTTTGTACATAGGCTTGTTGGTCGCGGTGGCGACAGCGGTGGTCGGGACGGGTTGTTCCGTGAAGTACTCGTTCTCGGGAGCTTCGGTCAATTATGCGTTGAGCAAGACCGTTTCGGTGGGGTACTTCAACAATATGGCCGCGATGGTGGCGCCGATCCTGAGTCCGACTTTCACCGACGAACTCAAAAGCAAACTCGCCAGTCAGACCCGGCTGCAAGTGGTGCCGGAGGATGGCGACCTGAGCTTTACGGGCGAAATCACCGGGTATAGCTCCGATCCGGTGGCGATCTCGGGCGAGGAGTATGCCATGATGAACCGCTTGACGATTACCGTGAAGGTGAAGTTCGTCAACAAGGCCGAACCGAGGTTCAGTTTCGAGAAAACCTTCAGCAATTACGAGGATTACAATACGAACGTGTTGTTGACGCAGGCCGAGGGGACGCTCATTCCGCAGATTGTCGAAAAACTGGTGGACGACATTTTTAACGAAGCCCTTTCGAACTGGTAAGCTTTATGGAGAGACTCATCGGCGCCTATTTGGACGACTATGGCCGGCTCGACGAACCGGGCGTACCGGCGCAGTTGTACGACCTCGTACAGCTCTATCCGTGGTTCACGCTGGGGCGGTACATGCAGATCCGTTCGCTGCGCCGCTCCGATCCGGCGGGCTATCGGCGGGCGTTGCGGCGGGCCGATGTGCGGCTCTTCGTGCACCCTTGGCCGCGGCTGCTGTTGGACGACGAGGCGCCGGAGGCTTACGGAGCCGGGAGCGGTTATGGGGCGGAGATGGAGCATGTCGCGGCGGGGGGAGATGGTGGACCGGTGCGGCCGGATACGGTGGAGGTGATCGACGACTTTCTCGAAACCTTCGGGGCCGGTGGCGAACGGATCGTGCCTCCGCCGCCGCCCAGGCCGGGGATGGGCGGCGAAGAGTTCGTGCAGGAGGATATCTCGGCGGCTTCGGTGGCCGAAGACGGGCAAATTGCTACCGAAACGTTGGCTGAAATCTATTTGGCGCAGGGTTTGCCGGACCGGGCGATCGAAATTTATTCCAAATTAAGTTTGAAATATCCGGAAAAAAGCCTTTACTTTGCAGACCTGATCGCCGATGTGCGGGGACGCTTCTACGGGGGGCGGTGAGTTTGGGGGGCGGGGGACGGTTCGCCGGGCGGCGAGGCTTTTTGCTGATATACACACACTTACTACTACAGAGACACGCTTTAGATCATGTACGTTTTTTTCATTGTTCTGATTATCTTCGCCAGCTTTCTGATTATTCTTGCGGTGCTGGCCCAGAATCCGAAGAGCGGGATGGCGGCTAATTTCGGTGCTTCGAACCAGGTGATGGGGGTGCGCCAAACGGCCGATTTTCTCGAGAAACTCACTTGGGGATTGGCCATTGCCATTGTGGCGTTGAGCTTGATGGCCACTATGGCGATGCCGCGGGCGGATATTGCGCAGAGCAATAAGGTCTTGGAAAAAACGCTCGAAAACTCGGCCAATGGCGGGGTGGGGGATTTCCAGTTGCAGGGGGGCGGCGATGGGCTGTTGCAACAGCAACAACTGCCGGGGGGAGACTCTGCGGCGCAGTAGGCATCGGTAGTTGGGGGGTTCTTATTTGTGGGGCGGTGCTTTGCTGCCGCGGGGGCTCAGCACTTCTTATAGAAAAGAGATCCTTTGTCCAATGCGGGCAAAGGATCTCTTTTTTTCTCGCTTTGCTTTCGGCAATCTGCCAGCCGTGTTTGGTGAACCGGATAGAACTGTTCTTTTTCTGAAGAAAAAGAACCAAAAAAACTTCCGAGCGCATCCCGTTGGGATGCTTTGGCCGTGTCAGCCCGGTCTTTGGGTGGGGCTTTCCGGTATCGGCGCGATAAAGCAGTAATTACCTTACGCGCCGCACCGAGAAAGCCCCACCCATGCTCCTGAGGATTGCGGAGCCTAAGGCGTAGCGTATGCTAGCTCAAAAGTTTACCTTCGGTTTTCTCCTCGCCGCTCGCCATAGCCCGCAAGCGGTCTCTGGTCTCGCTGGCAGCGTCGGTTTTGGTGCCGCTTTTTTCAACCGAGCAGCGTACCGAGGGCAGAGGCCGCTTGCGGGCTATGCCGAGGTAGCGCGAGGAAACCGAAGGTAAAAAGCGGCAGTACCCTCCCGTCGCTAAAGAACGGGTAGCAAAATAAAGAATTAGAGTGTTGCGATTCGCAGAATCAGTTCGCGCAGCAACTCGCCGTCTTGTGCCGACCCGGCATTCATGCCTTTTGACTTCATGTCGAACTCCCGGAGCCAGCCTAAAATCGCGAAAGCCTTGGCATTCGGATAGTTGGCCGAGGCGGTGATGTACTCGCGGGCGAAGAACGGGTTGGGGAGTTTCAGCATCCGGGCAATCTCCTGTTCCGATAAACCGGTCATCGCGGGACGTCCCTGTTTTTGGTTCTCCCACTTGGCGATGCCCAGCGTGACGATCCGTTGAAAGTGGTTGAAGAGCGTCGAAATCGTCACCACCAGCGGATTCCCTTTCGGATCCGCCGCAAAATGGTCGGCGATCATCAACGCCTTGGCCATATCCCGGTCGGACAAAGCCCGTGTCAGCTCGAAATTGTTGAAATCCTTACTGATTCCGATGTTTTGCTCGATGTGCGCCGCCGTAATCTCCCGCGTCCCTTCGGGCAGCCGCGTGAAGAGCTTTTCGACCTCGTTGTCGATTTTTTGCAGGTCGGTTCCCAGGTGGTCGGCCATCATCTGAACCGCTTTCGGTTCGATGTCGCTCCCCCGGGCCTGGAAAAGCTCGCGAATCCAACTCTCCATCTCGTACTCCCGAGGTGCGGTACTTTCCAGTGTCACCATCCCTGGACAGCTGGCCAGTTGTTTGTAGATCACCGACCGTTTGTCGAGGCTTTTGCCCTTGTAGCAGATCACCAGCACGGTGCTCGCCAGAGGCTGTCGGGCATAGACCCCCAGGGCGTCGAACCCGCGCAAAGCCTGGGCCTCGCGTACGATTACCACCTGCCGCTGACTCATCATCGGATACCGCCGACACAACGATACCACGGCGCTCCCCTCCGTATCCTTGCCGTAAACGACCGTTTGGTTGAACTCCCGTTCGGCCTCTCCCAACGCATGGGCGGCAATGTATCCCGAGATCTTGTCCGTATAGAATCCCTCCTCTCCCATCAACAGATAAATAGGCGCATAATTCCCCTTCTTGAGTTCGGCCATGATTTGCCGAGCCTGCTGTTGAACCTCTCTGAAATTTTGTTTTGCCATATCCCTCCAAAGATACTGTTTTTGCGCGGGAATCGGTTCACGAGACCGGTTATTTATCGGAGGGTTTCTTCCGGAGAAAAGCAGGCATTGGGGCCAGCCTGACAAGGTGTCGCTCGGGTGCCGCTCGGCACTCGAAAGCTGGGTTTTTCTCGGAAAATTTCTCGTCCGTCAGGCCCTAGCAAAACGAAGTTTTGCCCGCTCGCCGCGAGCACGCGGCCCCGCGCGGGAGCGCAGTCCAAACTCCGCGCGCCCCGCCTTAGGAGGAAATCAAACCGATAAACGATGAGTTTATCGGAAATGATTTCCCCAGGCGCGCGGACAAAGAATGTTTCTCGCCCGGATGGCCAGTCCCGAGTGCCGGAAGGCACCGCCTGCCCGGCGTAAGGGCGGCCTGCGCGGCCTGAGCGCAGTCGAAGACGGTTTTTGGTCGCCCGCCCGCCTAAATAGGGATTTCAGTCATTGTGCGAAAGCACAATCGAAGTGAAATCCCCGCGGGCGACCGCCTTTTGTTGGGTTTCCGTCGCAAAATGCAGCGAGAAACCCGAAACCCCGCGCGCCACGCCTTAAGAGGAAATCAACCCGATAAACGGTGAGTTTATCGGGAATGATTTCCCAAGGCGCGCGGACAGAGACCGTGGGGCGGAGCAGGGGGGCGGAGCAGTTTTTCCGATCCAGTCGCGATGCTTTGCATCGCGCGTCCTCGGCGGGCAGCGACCGCTGTAAAGTGGGCGCCGGGGGGCGCGCCCGAGGACGAATTTTTCTGAAAGAGGGCGGGTCAGTTTCGCGATGCTCCGCATCGCCGGCCTTTGCGGTGCCGCTCGGCACCCGAAGGCTGGGTTTTTCTTTGCAAAGCCCGCTGGCGTCGGCCCGCAAGAGGGCTTGGCCAAGTTCGGGTAGCAGCGGGGGTTGGCCAAGGGGACGGAGTCCCCTTGGATGCGCGCTGCGCGCTCGTTGTGCTTGTTTTTTGGGGGCCTACTTTCTGTCGCATCACAGAAAGTAGGAGCCCTCGCGGCAGACGCGTTCGCGCCACGGCGCGTGCCTTTATTTAGTAGAAAAGTAGTTGTATTCTTCCCGAGAGCGTCGGCCCGGCGGGGAACTGGGAGGCTTCGTCCCGGGGCTCAGCGGCACCCCTATTCCTGGAGGCAGCGCAACTGAAAACCGCGCCCACCGGGCGTTTTGCTGGCCATTCGGGCGAGAAAGCCGTAGCCGAAGTCCAAGCTGCGGGCAGTGGGGACGGATTTGGTCGACGACCAGTTGAACCCGTGGCTACCGACGTAAGACCACCTACCGGAGCCGTACATGCGGTAGCCCGGGGGGACGCTGGGCACTCCAACCGGGCCTGCCAGCTGCAATTAGCATGGACCGCGCGCTGGCGGAAGTTGGCCAAACAATGAAAATTGTTTGGCCTCCAGCAGTCGCGCGCGGGTCGAGCTATCCCTACGAGCAGGAACTGCCCTCGGGCCGGGCGGGCCCCGCGTGCCCGCGGTGGGCCGGCGATGCTACGCATTGCTGGGGCTTACCGGGGGAAAAATTTGCCCCCAAAAAACAGCCCTCGCGTGCCGAGCGGACCCCGGAGCTGTGCTCACCGGGCGGGTGAGTCGGTTAGGGGTGGAGGTGGCGTTTTCGCCAGGCCAGTCCGGCGACCAGAGCCGCTACGCCGTAGACCACCCAAATCGCGTAGAGTCCCGGCGGTGCCGAGTCCGCTCCGTAAGAGTGCATGCCGCTGAGGTAGTAGTTGACGCCGAAGAAGGTCATCAGCACGGCCCCCAGACCGATCAGGCTCAGGAGGCTGAAGAGGTAGTCTCCGCCGCGCCGCAGAGCCGGTACGAAGCGAGCGTGGAGGATGAACGTGTAGACGATCATCGTCACCAGCGCCCATGTCTCTTTCGGGTCCCACCCCCAGTATCGCCCCCAGGACTCGTTGGCCCACACCGCACCGAGAAAAGTCCCCGCCGTCAGCAGCACCAGGCCGACGGTCAGGGCCATTTCGTTGATGATCGTGAGTTCGCGGATCTGTCGGTCGAGCCGTTCGGCGTTGGCGGTCCGTTTGCAGGCCATTGTCACCAGGGCGATCAGCCCCAGCAGAAAACCGATCCCGAAGAATCCGTAACTCCCCGTGATTGCCGCTACGTGGACCAGCAGCCACGGCGATTTGAGGACCGGAACGAGTGGCGTGATCTCGGGATCCATCCAATTGAGCGTCGAAACGAACATCAGCACCCCGGAGAGGAAAGCGGCCAGTGCGAGTGTCATCCTCGATTTTCGCCAGAATGCGAGTCCCGCTACGGCCGTGGCCCACGAGACGAAGATCATCGATTCGTAGGCGTTCGATACGGGGGGCCTTCCGGCGATGTACCACCGCAGGCCGACGCCGAGGCTCTGACCGAGGAAGAGGAGTACGACCAGCCCCGTCAGTACTCCGGCCGCTGCGCGCCAGCCTCGGGCCCGAGGGTCGACCAGCCGGAAAATCAGCACGAGGATCAGCAGCAGCCCCGTGCCCATGTACCCGAATCCGGCCCATTTGAAGAGGTTGAGCCGGTTGTAGAGCATCTCGGCCGAGATCCTCCGGCGGTCGATCCGAGCGGCCGAAGCCTTGACATCCTGATACTTGGCGATCATGCCGATGATTTCGATCGGCGTTTCCCACTCTCCGGTCTCGAACGACTGCAGGCTCTCGGTCGCAAACCACGGGAAAATCCGGCTCACGAACATCGAATCCTGGCCGCGGAACGGACTCAGCTCATCCCCCGGCGAGTACCACCCTCCGTTGCGGGCCGCTCCGGCGGCTTCGTCGGCCGGCGGGAAAAGGGCCAGCAGCTGGCCGTTGAACAAGGCGTGCAGGATGTTGATCTTTTCGTCCAGCTTGAGCAGCTCCTTGTCGTACTTGTCGCGTGTGCGAACCGGCTTGGCATAGACCGCCTCGACTTCGTCCGCCAACAGGTAGCCTCCTTCGTCGTCCAGCAGGTCGATGAAGGCCGCCCGACCGGTCCGCACCTGCTCTTCGTCCACTCCCAGGCGGCGCAACAGCTTCTCATTGCCGACCTCGATCAGCGGCACCCGGCTCCAGAGTTGCGGCTGGGTGACGAGGCCGATCAACACCTGGTCCGGTGTCAGTCCCGCATAGCGGTCGCTCCGGGCGATCTTGCGCAGCACCTCGGCCGCATAAGTGTCCACCGGCATGATCCGTCCCCGGCTGTTCTGCACCATCAGCCGCCCGAACGCCTCGGCCGTCTCCCGGCTGACGGCCGCTTCGACGGCATAGAGCTCGGCCATCCGTTTTTCGCGCCGTCGGTCGACGGCGCGCCGCTCCACGGGCGGTTCCGCTGCGTCGTCCGGCATCGGTCGGCCGCTCCGCGCCATGTGCTCCCGCGAGCGCGCTTCGAGTTCTGACCAGGTGAGCGTGTCGACACCCTGCGCGGCCGCTTCGTCCGCAAATCCACCGAGGATCGACAACCCGAAAAGAACCGCCGCTGCCGCAGCGCCCTTTTCGCCCAGCATCCGCCCCAGGGTCCGGAATCGCGAGTGGCGGTGGAACAGGGCCAGTACCATCCCTCCCATCAACAGCACGTAGCCGAAGTAGGTAATCAGTGTCCCGGCCCGGTCGCGGTTGACCGACAGCACGGTTCCTCCTTCGTCCGGGTCGTAGCTCGACTGGTAGAGCCGGTAGCCGCCCACCTGCAAAACGTTGTTCATGAAGATCCGTTCGCGTCGGTCGGTCCGTTCCGGCCGGCGCACCACCACGTCGCTCTCGAATGAAGACGGACTGTGCGACCCCGGGTAGCGCACCAACCGAAAATCGATCAGTTCGACGCTGAAAGGCAGTCTCTCGATCGTTCGGGTCGGATCCTGCGGGTCGAGCAGCCGGTCGGAACGCTCGCCCTCGCGGATGTGCATGATGCCTTCGCGCCCCGTGAGGTGGGTGACGAACGCCCCGAGCAGAATCACGGCAAAGGCGTAATGAAACGTCAGTGTCGCCCATTTCCGCTGCCGGACGAGGTGCTGTCGGGCGGCTATGCCCGCGAAGTTCACCACGAGCAGCAGCTGTACCAGGTAGAAAAGCCAGTTGTTGTAGATCCACTCCCGTGCGACCGCGGTTCCGTAACGGCTCTCCACGAAAGTGGCTGCCCCCATCGCTGCGGCATAGAGAACCAACAGAACGGCCATCATCGGGTAGGAGGCGAATATTCCGAGTAATTTTTTCATAACACGATACTCATTGAACGGACATGGGCCATAAAGATACTACTTTCTTTGTGATGGGCAGGAACTGTTCTTTTTGTGAACAACCGACGCTGCCAGCGAACCCAGAGACCGC
>CAJTNK010000089.1 GCA_910577885.1 uncultured Rikenella sp. | reverse complement strand
CGAAAGTTTTTTTGGTTCTTTTTGTTCACAAAAAGAACAGTTCTTGCCCGTAGCCAATGAACTGCTACAGAGAAAGGGGTGATTAAATAGATAGAAGGTATGTTATTGACGAGTTTGAAAGTCCTGTTTCAGCATGGGACCCAGTATATCAAGCATTTGGACCGCGTGAAGCTGTGTGACGAGTTTCGCGGACGACCTGTGTTGCGTTCCGCCGGACTTACGGCTGCGGGGAGCAAAGAGTTGTGTCGGATGTGCCCGACGGGGGCGATCGGGATGGGAGGAGACGGATTGCGTTTGGATTTGGGTCGGTGTTTGTTTTGCGGGGAGTGTGCGATTCGTTTTCCGAACAACGTTCGGTTCACGAACGATTACCGGTTGGCCGCGACGACGCGCGAGGGGCTGGTGGTGAGCGAGTGGGAGGAGGACGGGATTTGGAAGTTCGACCACACGGCGGTGCGCAAGGAGGTAAAACGGCTTTTCGGTCGGTCGCTGCAGCTGCGCGAGGTTTCGGCCGGGGGGGATAACAGCTGCGAGATGGAGTTGGGAGCGGCCGGAAACGTCAATTTCGACATGGGGCGTTACGGGATCGGTTTCACGGCTTCGCCGCGACATGCCGACGGAGTGGTGGTGACGGGTCCGGTGACGGCCAATATGGCGCGGGAATTGGAGGCTACGTGGCAGGCGGTGCCGGAGCCGAAGGTGTTGATCGCGGTGGGAACGGATGCCATTTCAGGGGGTCTGTTTGCCGAGTCTCCGGCGGTGAATCGATCGTTTTTCGAGGTACACCGGCCGGACTTGTATGTACCGGGGAATCCGACCCATCCGATGACTTTCATCACCGGGGTGCGGGCGCTGGTGGAGCGGGTGGAGCGGGTGGCCGAAGAAAAAGAGACGGAGGCTGTTGCTGAGGAACCTACAGACGTAGAGGTGACGGAGGAGGCGGCAACTACTACCGTGGAGGAAATGCCGGAGCCGGAACAAACGAAAACGAAGCGGAAGAGATAAGATAATAGGATCGGATTAGGCGAGGGGATTTTTCCGCCTACCGAATGACGAACGTAGCGACCACCGGATTGTGGTCGCTATTTTTGAATCCGAAGTCGAGCGTCTCCACCCCGATAGGCTCGACGCCCGGTCCGCACAAGGCAAAATCCACCACCGTAGTCGTCGTCTTCCCGGCCCGGTACGGTTCGTAGCCGTACCGCACCGAAGGAGTCTCAGGGTCGTAAACGAAAGTCATTTCCGACGGAAAATCGGCCCGATCGATCGGCCAAGGGCTGAAATAGGGATCTTCGACCGCCTCCCGAGCGGGACAATAGCCCGCCGGTGAGCTGTTCCAGTCGCCCATCGTGACGGTGTACCGCCGCCCGGCCAGCAACCCCCGCAAAAAAGCGAATTCGCCGTTCCGCATCCCTCCCGTATCGTAAGCCGTGTTGTGGGTGTTGTTGATGAAAAGCGTGTCGATGTGCCCCGTCTCAAGGTCCCTCACCGGAATCCAGGTGCTCAAAAGACAGCGTTTGAGGTTGAAAAGACGCACCGGAAAAGAGAATCCCCCCGGATAGGCATACCGCACGACCTGTACCGGTCTCCAGCGCGAGAAGGTGGCCACACCGCTCTCGACCCTCCCCATGGGTTCCCGGAGCGGAATCGGCACGAAGTCGCAGCGATAATTGAGCCCCCGCCACCCGTCGTACCCCGCAGCAGCCAACGCCCGCCGGATCGAATCGAACTCATTCAACCGGTAGCTGCGCCGCGAATCGACATCGACCTCCTGCAGGAGTATGAAATCCGCCGCCGGCTTTCGCTTTCCACGACCAGCAGAAGCGGCCTCCCCGCTCAGAAAATCGACAATCCGCCGCAGGTTCCGCTCCGTCCGCTCCCGCGAAGTGCGCATACGGGTGCCTCCGTCGTAAAAGAAGTCCATATCGTCGCCCAGCCCGGCATAGCCGATGTTCCACGACACCAGCCGAATCGTATCTCCCCGGTGCAGCAGCGAGCCGCCCTCCTCCACCGTCACCGCCCTCCCGACAGCCCCTCCGACCAGCCGTTCGACCTGCTGCGGCCTCCACTCCCGCATCCACATCACCCCCACGAAACCGACCACACCGCAAACCGCGCCTCCCAGCACGAAACCGCCGATCCGCCCGACCCGTCGCCAAACTCCCATCCCGTGTGCCCTCCCGTCAAGTCCCTATCAACGAATCACCTCGACCGTGTAGTTCGGTTTGTAGTGCACCAACGGCCAATTCACGTTGCAATATTTCCCTCCCAACTGTTTCTGCCGGAATTCGTAGCCGACCTGCAAGAGCTGCGGCCGATACTTTCCGTCCGCAATCCTGGCCGGCATGTCCGATCCGAACCGTTTCAAAGCCCCGCCGAAATACCGGATCACATCATACCCCCGGAACGAATACGGGCTGGGCAGTTCGCCGAACGCCTCCATATAGGCCCTGTAAAACTCGGCCATCGTCGGATCGCTGCGGTCCGCATGGTACGACGCCGGGTAGTGCACATCCAACTTGTAGAACAGATCGAAGTTCACATTCGAGATCCACTCCCACCGCGGGGTCCCGATCACTTTGATGCGGTATTTCCCCAGGATATTGATCGAGCTCAAGTGCGACAAAACCCCCTCCAGCGCATCCGCCCGGTTGACCGGCACGTAGACGATGTTTTCCATCCCCCGGTCCAACGCCGCATTGAGCCAGACGTCCATCGCATGGCTCTGCGCGCGGTTGCTCGTGAACGACATGGTTGCCGCCTTGTCTCCCAGCTGCCGTTCGATGAGGTTGACGGTGGCCGAGTCGGGGTGTTCGACATGGTCGATAAGCACGAAATTGGCCCCCTCGCTCCCCGTTCCTTCCGCTCCGCCGAAGTGTTCGAAGACCTGTCTGTAAGCCTCTCCGTCCGCCGGCGCCGCTTCGAAGACATAGGGATTCCCCTCTGCCCCCACCTCCCCGAGCGGGCTGACCACCGGAATCCCCCGCCCCGCGGCAAACGCCGCGACCGGTTCGAACGCCTCGGCATAAGCCGGCCCGATAATCAAATCCGCCTGGTCGAGTTTCCCCGACCGCACGATCTCTTCGACCTTCGCCCCCGATGCGCCGCTGTTGAGCACCAGCACATCGGCCGACAGCCCCTCTTCCCGCTTGGCCGCCTCGAGCCCCATGAGCATCCCCTTGTAGAACTCCGAGAATCGTCCGTTGGTCTTCGCCCCCGGCTGGATCGGCAGCAAAGCCACCACCCGCAACACCCCGTTCCGATCGATCGGCTTGAGCCGCCCCCCCGCATCATACCCGCCGCCGAAAATCACCGTCCCCCCCTCCGGCACCACCACCTCAACGCCCGTGCGAACCGTATCCGCCGCCACCGCTTCGGTCGGTTTCCGGAAAGCGTCGTGGTTGTTGTTCCCCTGCGAGTAGACCCGTTCCGACTCCCGCTGCATCATCTGCCGCTGCTCCTCGGACTGCCGTTTCGGCTGCCCGGCCGCCGTCTCCACCGGCACCGGCTCCGTCGCCTGTGTCCCGGTCTGCTCCGTCACCGGCTGCGGCCTTTGCAGACCCACCCGCGGAATCAGCAACGTCTGTCGATTGCGCAACGTCTCGCGGGTCAAGCTATTGGCCTTCTTAATTTCGTCCTGACTCACGGCATACGCCTTGGCAATCATCGCCAGCGTCTCGCCCTTGCGCACTTTGTGAATCCAGTATCGCTGCCCGCGAATCGTAATCGGACGGTTCGAAAGCTGCACGACATTTTGCGCCCGCAGCGTCGGCGTCGACATGAGTCCCCCTTCCTCACCCCCACCGCCCAAGAGCAGCAGCGTGAGACAAAAAACGATAGACAGCAGATTACGGTTCATCGCGATGTATGTACAAGTGTGTATATGTGTGAGTGTAATGGGTAAAAGACGAGGCGGGGCACTATTTTGGTCCTAATTTTTCTTGGCCTGGTTGTATTCGATCCGGAGCCGGGTCAAGACCTGCTTGGTCTCCATCGGAAAGTCACCGTTCATCATCCAATTGTAATAACTGGGTTCCGTAGCCAGCACCTCCGCCACCGGCCTCCCCTTGTGTTTCCCGAAATTGAATACCGGCACATCGCGCTCATTGAGCGCGATCCTCCCCGCAAAGTCGACATTGCGACTCATGCGCGAAAAATCGGCCAGAAACTCGACATCGTTCTTCAATTCCTCCGGATAGCGGTCCAGCTGTGCCTTGAGCACCGCCAGCGTAGCCCGTATATCCGCCTCTGCCGAGTGGGCGTTTTCGATCTCCGTCCCGCAGTAGAACTTGTGAGCCGCCGCCAAGGTCCGCTGCTCCATCTTATGAAAAATGTTCTGCACGTCGACGAATCTTTTTCCGCTCAAATCGATCTCGACTCCGGCCCGCATGAACTCTTCGACCAGCATCGGGATATCGAACTTATTGGAGTTATACCCCGCCAAGTCCGCGCCCTTGATAAATTCGGCCAGCGACTTGGCCACCTGCGGAAAGGTCGGACAGTCGGCCACATCCTGGTCCGTGATGCCGTGAATGGCGGTCGACGCCTCCGGAATATGCACCCCCGGATTGATCCGCCGGGTTTTGACCTCTTCGTCGCCGTTCGGATGCACCTTGATGAGCGAGATTTCGACAATGTGGTCCCTGGCCGGCTCCACGCCCGTGGATTCGATGTCGAAGAAGACAATCGGCCGTTTGAGATTCAGTTCCATGCCCGGTTCGGTTTCGTTTAAGCGTTAATCATCATCGGCATCAGGAGCATCAAGAGCGACTCGCCTTCGACGTCGTTTTCGGACGGGAAGAAGAGGCCCGGCCGCGTCGCATCGGCCAGTTCGATCGACACCTCCGGCGAATGGATATTCCCCAGCAAATCGAGCAAGAACGACGACCGGAAGCCGATTTCGATCGCCTCGCCGTCGTAGTTGCAGCTGATATTATCCTCGGCCGAAGCGGCATAGTCGATATCCTGTGCCGAGAGATTGATGTTCCCGGCCGTCAGGTCGAGTTTAATCAGCTGATTGGCCTGGTTCGAGCAGACCGAAACCCGTTTGATGGAGTTCAACAGCTCGGTACGATCCACCAGGACTTTGTTCGGGTTGTTGTTCGGGATAACGGCGTTGTAGTTCGGATAGCTCCCCTCGATGAGCCGACACACGATTTTGTGTTTCGGCAGCGTGAAGATGGCGTTCTTCGTATCGAACGTAACGGTGACCATATCTTCGGCATCGCGCGAGAGGAGGTTGCGCAACAAATTGGCCGGTTTTTTCGGCAGAATGAACGCGGCCTCCTTGTCCGACGTGACATTGGTGTTCTTGAACAAGGCCAGCCGATGGGCATCCGTCGCCACGAAGGTGATTTCGGTGGTCGACAGCGCGACATTGACACCGTTCATCACCGGCCGCAATTCATCGTCCGCCGTCGCAAAGAGTGTCTGGTTGATCCCGTCCCCCAGCGCCGGCGCCGGGATATAGAAGATCGTAGCCGCCGTCTCGTCCACCGCCGGCAGCTCCGGATAGCCCAGCCCGGTGATCCCCGGAATGGAGAGTTTCCCGGTCTTCCAGCTGATAGTCACCTCCCAGCTCTCCTTGTCCACCGACAGAGTCAGCGGTTGTTCCGAGAACTCCTTGATCGAATCCGTAATCCGCCGCGCCGGAATCGCCACCACGCCGTCCCCCCCCTGGTTATCGACCTCGAGGGTCGAGATCAAGGTGGTCTCCAAGTCCGAAGCGGTAATTTTCAGCTGGTTGCCCGACAGGTCGAACAGAAAATAGTCGAGAATCGGCAGCGTATTCTTGTTGCTGATAACCTTTCCGATCGATTGCAGGTTGTTCGACAGCAGGCTGCTGGATATAATGAATTTCATAAGCGAAGTGTGTTGTTTTTCCGAGTTTGCAATATTCAGACAAAGGTAGTGTTTTTTCGGAGAATATCATGGAATTATCGCCCGCATGATACATGGCGTAATTTTAAATGATCGAAATCCGAGAATAATTCTTATCTTTGCCCTGCGATTCCGGCCGCCGGGCCGGGAAAGACATTGTAAATCAAGAAAATACAGAATAATCATGAAAAGGACTTTCCAACCTTCGCAGCGCAAACGCGTCAACAAACACGGTTTTCGTGAACGTATGTCTACTCCGAACGGGCGGCGCGTGCTGGCTGCACGCCGGGCTAAGGGGCGCAAGAAACTGACCGTTTCGGACGAATTCCGGCAGGCTTAAGTTTTCTTTTTGCGCGGGACGTTTCGTACCTGAGCGGACTTCGTCATCCGAAGTTCGTCGACCTTCTTTCCTTCTTTGTCAGAGCAGGGAAGGAGGTTTTTTTTTATCCACTTTTTTCGCACACACACGGATGAATGCTCGACTGTTGCACACTATGAACCTCACCCCGGAAGTCGAACGCATCGCGACGGCTTTGGCCGCGGCCTCCGAGACACCGGGAGGGAGCGGCTACCGCCTTTCGGACGACGAAGCGCTCACCTTGATGCGCGAGGCTCCGGTGGCCTTGCTGGGCACGCTGGCCGTGGCCCGCAAACGGCAGATTTCGGGCGACGAGGTTTATTACAACCGGAACATCCACATCGAACCGACCAACATTTGCGTTTTTCGGTGCCGTTTCTGCTCCTACCGACGCACGGCGGGCGATCCGGACGCCTGGTACCACGATCTCGACGCGGTGGAACGACTGGCCGAGGCGCGGCGCGGCGAACCGATCACGGAGGTCCATATCGTAGGCGGCGTCCATCCGAACCACGATCTGGACTACTACTGCGAGATGATCCGGCGGGTTAGACGGGCCTTGCCGCACGTGGCCATCAAGGCCTACACGGCGGTCGAGCTGCACTACATCATCTCGAAAGCGGGCATTTCGCTGGTCGAGGGGCTTCGCCGGCTCCGAGAGGCGGGGATGGAGGCGATTCCGGGCGGCGGAGCCGAGATTTTCGCCCCGGAGGTTCGGACTCGGATTTGTCCGGAAAAACCCACGGCCGAAGAGTGGCTGGCCACTCACGAAGCGGCGCACGGCTTGGGCATTGCGACCAACTGCACGATCCTGTACGGCCACGTCGAGACGTACGAACACCGGATCGACCACCTGCACCGCCTGCGGGAGCTGCAGGATCGGACCCGGGGTTTCGACGCATTCATCCCCCTCAAGTACCGGAACCGCCACAACGATCTGTCGTCGCTGGGCGAGGTTTCATTGCCGGAGGACATGCGGATGATGGCTCTCTCGCGGCTCTACCTGGACAACATCCCGCACATCAAGGCCTATTGGCCGATGTTGGGGATCGGGGCGACAGAACTTGCGCTGTCGTTCGGCGCGGACGACATCGACGGAACGATCGACGACACGACCAAAATCTACTCCATGGCCGGCGCCGAGGATCAACGTCCGGTCCTGTCGACCGAGCGGATGGAAGCCTTGGCCCGTTCGGCGGGTTTCACGCCGGTGGAGCGCGACACTTTCTACCGGCCGGTGGAGCGCCGGGGCTAAGGGTTGTTCGGGGCTTTTGCCGGGTTTGCGACGCACGGTTTTCCGTTGCGTTGCCTCCAGGAATAGGAAGAGGTGACTCCGGGCACTCCGAATTGGGTTGAAGGGAAAGGACCCGGCCCCGGTCCGCGTGCCCGCGGTGGACAGGGGGCCTGCCGGATGAGAAACTGCGCCCTCCGGTCGCCGGCCCCGGGCGATCGCGCGCACGGCTCCGGTGCGTTGTGGGCGGTCGGCAACCTCGGATACAGTTGGTCGTCGGCGGAGTCGGGCACCAATGCCCACTACTTGGGCTTCCACTGCAGCTGGCTCACTCCGCAGAACGCCAATAACCGTGCGCGCGGTCTTCCGTTGCGTTGCCTCCAGGAATAGGAAGAGACCCGGTCCCGGGCAACCGCAATTATGGCTCCGGTGCGTTGTGGAGCGTCGGCAGTCGCGGGGACAGCTGGTCGACGACGTTTACGGGTTCCGATGCCCGCTACTTGGGCTTCAACTACGGCTTTCTCGC
>CAJTNK010000088.1 GCA_910577885.1 uncultured Rikenella sp. | reverse complement strand
GCTCGGCAACAGGAGGGAACTGCCCTTACGCCGGGCGGGCGGTGCCTCCCGGCACTCGGGGTGAGCCATCCAGCCGAGAAAACTCACCGAAACCCCAACAAAGCCGCCCCCCCGCAAAAGCCCCCTCTACCGCATCAAGAACGAGAACCGACCGATATTCTTGAGCGCGATCCCCGTCCCACGAGCCACCGCACGCAACGGATCCTCCGAGACGTGGAACGGAATACGCGTCTTCTGGAACAACCGTTTGTCCAACCCGCGCAACAAAGCACCACCACCTGCCAAATAGATCCCGTTCTTCACGATATCCGAATACAACTCCGGCGGGATCTTTTCCAATACCTTCATAATCGCCGCGTCGACCTTCATCAACGACTTGTCCAACGCATGCGCCACCTCCTTGTACGAGACCGGAATCTCCAACGGCAGCGAGGTGATGATATTCGGCCCACGAACAATATGGTCGTCCGGCGGATTGTCCAGGTTGTCGATCGCCGCCCCCACCGCGATTTTGATCTCTTCGGCCGTCCGCTCGCCGATCTTGATGTTGTGCTGCTGCCGCATGTAGGTCTGAATGTCCTCGGTGAAGACATCCCCCGCCACATTGATCGACTCGTTGCAGACGATCCCCCCCAGCGAAATCACCGCCACTTCGGCCGTCCCCCCGCCGATGTCCACCACCATGTGTCCCTCCGGCGCCTCGACGTCGAGCCCCATCCCCAGCGCCGCCGCCATCGGTTCGTAAATCATATAGACCTCACGCCCCCCCGCATGCTCCGCCGAGTCGCGCACCGCACGGATTTCGACGTTCGTCGAGCCGCTCGGAATGCAGATCACCATCCGAAGCGACGGACTGAACATCTTTCCGCGAGACTTGATCATCTTGATCATGCCGCGGATCATGAGCTCCGCCGCCGTAAAGTCGGCGATCACCCCATCCCTCAACGGACGGATGGTCTGAATGTCCTGGTGCGTCTTGCCGTGCATCTGCCGAGCCTGATTCCCGATGGCCACCAGCCGGTTGGCATGTCGGTCCACCGCCACGATCGACGGTTCGTCCACCACGATCTTATCGTTGTAGATAATGATCGTGTTGGCCGTGCCGAGGTCCATGGCCAGCTCCTGGGTGAGAAAAGAAAAGAGTCCCATCTGTCAGTGTGTGTGTCTCCGTCTGATTAATGTTTGAAGTGCCGCAACCCGGTGAATACCATCGCCATGCCATTGGCATTGCAGTAGTCGATCGTGTCCTGGTCGCGCACCGAGCCGCCCGGTTGGATAATCGTGTCGATTCCCTCCTTGTGGGCAATCTCCGCGCAGTCGGCGAACGGGAAAAAAGCGTCCGAAGCCAAAACCGCTCCCCGCAAATCGAACCCGAACGACTTGGCTTTGGCAATGGCCTGCCGCAGCGAGTCGACCCGCGATGTCTGGCCGATCCCGCTGGCCAGCAGCATCCCATTTTTTGCCAGCACAATGGCGTTCGACTTGGAGTGTTTCACGATTTTGTTGGCAAAGATCAGGTCTTTCAACTCCTCATCGGTCACCCCCTTAGTAGTCACCTGTTTCACTTCGGAATCCTGTCCGCCGACTTTCGCATCGCGTTCCTGCACGGCCACCCCGCCGAGCAGCGAACGGAACTGTTTTCCGCAACCGCAGCCGCAACCCGCCGCAGCAGAATCCTTGATCTTCAAGATAATGCGGTTTTTCTTGGTTTGGAGCACCTCCAACGCATCCGCATCGAACCCCGGCGCCATAATCACCTCGAAGAAAATCTCGTTGATCTTCTCGGCCGTAGCGCGATCCACCGTCTTATTGGTAATCAGCACGCCGCCGAACGCCGACACCGGATCCCCCGCCAAAGCATCCGTCCACGCCTCGACCACCGTCGGCCGCACCGCCACCCCGCAGGCGTTGTTGTGCTTCATAATCACGAACGCCGGCAACGCCTCCGCCCCGGTGCCGAACTCGCCGATCAGGTTCACCGCCGCATCCATGTCCAGCATGTTGTTATAGGAGATCTCCTTCCCGTGCAGCTGTTCGAACCGCGCAGACAAGTCCCCGTAGAACGTAGCCGCCTGGTGCGGATTCTCGCCATACCGAAGCTGAGTCGCCCGCTGTTCCGTAAAGCTCTGCTTGAACGCCGGGATCCCCTCCTGGCGATTGAAATAGTTGAAAATCGCCGTATCATAATGCGAGCTCACATTGAAAGCCTCGGCCGCCAAATGCCGCCGTTGCTCCAAAGTCGTACACCCGCCCTGGCTCTTGATCAAGTCAAGAATATACCCATACTGATCCACGCTCGGCACAATGGCCACATCGCGGAAATTCTTGGCCGCCGCCCGAATCAGCGAAATCCCGCCGATGTCGATCTTCTCGATGATCTGCTGTTCGGTCGCCCCCGGCGTCGCCACGGTCTGTTCGAACGGATAGAGGTCCACGATCACCAGGTCGATCTCCGGAATCTCGTACTGCGCGGCCTGCTGCAGGTCGGCCTCATTCTCGCGCCGATACAGAATCCCGCCGAACACTTTCGGATGCAAGGTCTTCACCCGCCCCCCGAACACCGACGGATAGCCCGTCAAGTCCTCCACCGCATGCGCCTTCACGCCCAACCCTTCGATAAAAGTCTGCGTCCCGCCGGTCGAATAGATCTTCACCCCGCATTTGTCGAGTTCCGTAACGATCTCTGCCAAGCCGTCCTTATAGAAGACGGAAATCAAGGCGCCTTTGATTTTTTTCACTACCGTATCCGTTGAAGTAAATGATTAACGTGTTTTTAAAGGACAAAGGTACGATAATTTATCCGTTTTATCACCCTATCTTTGGGCAATTGATTTTTACCCGATCCACGATGAATTTTCGCACTCCGGTCGAGCTGCCCGACTATCCGTTCCGCATCGAACCGTCGCACAGGGGGCTCGCCCTGGGTTCGTGTTTCGCCGACCGCATCGGCCGCTGGCTCCGCGACGGAAAATTGCCCCTGAGCGTGAATCCGTTCGGGGCGCTCTACAACCCGGCGAGCCTGGCGCGGGCCTTGGAGCGGCTCGCCGACGGACGGGCCTTCGAGGCCGAGGAGCTGTTCGAACACGAGGGCCTGTGGCACAGTGCGCTGCACCACGGCGACTTCTCAGGGCCGGACCGCGCGGAAACGCTGGCGGGGATCAACCGCGCGCTGGCCGACGGAGCGAGGGCGCTGCGCGAGGCCGACTACCTGCTGGCGACGTTCGGCACGGCATGGATCTACGAGCGGCAGGGCGAGCCGGTGGCCAACTGCCACCGGCTGCCGGCCCGGGAGTTCGTCCGGCGGAGGCTGTCGGCCGACGAGATCGTCGCCCGCCTCGCGCCGCACATCGAACGGTGGGCGGAGAAACAATGGCTGCTGACGGTCAGCCCGGTGATCCACCGCGGCGACGGGCTGGTCGAAAACCAGCTCGGCAAAGCGACGCTGATCGTCGCGGCCCACGACCTGGCGGCTCGGTTTCCGGGGCGGATCCACTACTTCCCGGCCTACGAGATCCTCGCCGCCGAGCTGCGCGACTATCGCTTCTACGCAGACGACATGTGCCACCCGGCGCCGGTCGCGGTGGCCTACATCCGCGACCGCTTCTCCTCGGCCCTCCTGTCGTCTCCCGCGGCCGAGCTGCTGGCGGCGGCCGAGGAGCTCCGCCGGGCGATGGACCACCGCCCCATCCACCCGGAATCGACCGCCCACGCCCGTTTCCGCAGCGCGATGCACGCCCGTGTCATCGAGCTCCAACAACGCTACCCGGCTGCCGACTTCTCGGCCGAGCTTCGCTTCTTCACGCCGTCCTGCGAGTGACGGGCTCTTTCGGCCCCGGGGTGCCGTTCGGTCCCCGAGGACTGGTGTTTTCTCGCCCGGACGGCCCATACCGAGTGCCGGGAGGCACCCTCCCGGGCGAGAAAAACCGACAAAAAACACGAAAAACAAAACACGACGCCAACGACACGCAAACCACCGCCACAGATCTGCGAAAATCGCCCCGCATTAACCGAGAATTCTGTAAATTTGCTGTTCAAACCGAAAAACGCACGATGATATTCCGAAAATTTTTCGCCCCGATCGGAGCCCTGCTGACCGCCGGGAGCGTCGCAACCGCAACGGCAGCCGAGGTCGAATCGGCCATCACGCGACACAAGCCGAGGCTCGTGGTTCAGATCGTCGTCAGCCAGATGCGGTACGACTACCTCCTCCGATTCGCCGACAACTTCGGCGACAAAGGATTCCATACGCTGGTGCGCGAGGGGGCGTTGTGCACCCGGGCCATGTACGACTACGCCCTGACCCGTACCGGATCGGGGCTGACCACCGTCTCGACCGGCACGAACCCTGCCATGCACGGCGTGGTAGGCGAACGGTGGTTCAACTACACGACCGGCGAGGCCATCGACCTGGCGGCCGACAAAAAAGCGTTCACCGTCGGGAGCGACGAGTACGACGGCCAGTACTCGCCGCGGGGACTCATCGCCAGCACCGTCGGCGACCAACTCAAAACCGTCTACCGCGATTCGAAAGTGGTGAGCGTGGCCCTCGACCCGGTGTCGGCCGTCGTGATGGGCGGACACGCCGCCGATGCCGTCTACTGGCTCAACGCCAAGAACGGGCACTGGGTCACCAGCAACTACTACGAGTCGGAACTGCCCGAGTGGGTCCGCAAGTTCAACGAACAGGAGGTCGTCACCAGCTACTCGGCCCAGCGGTGGGAGATCTCGAAACCCCTCAAGGCGTACCGGAACGAAGAGTACACGGACATCTCGGTCGACTCCACACGCGGCATCAACTTCGACTTCCTGACCCGGAAGAGATACGACTACGACCGACTGCGCGCTTCGGCGGGCGGCAACTCGCTGGTGCGGGATTTCGCTGTCCAGACGATTATCTACGAAGGGCTCGGCAACGACGACGCACCGGACATCCTCAACATCGTCTTCGATTCGCCGCGGTACATCGGCGAACGGTACGGCACCGGGTCGATCGAGCTCGAGGACTGTTACTACCGACTGGACGAGGAGTTGGCGGCACTGCTCGATTTTCTGGAGACCCAGGTGGGACGCGAGCGGCTGCTGGTGGTCCTGACCTCGGACCACGGCGCCTCGGACCCGATCCGGGCCGACAGCCGGATGCCCGCCGGACTCTTCGACAACGGACAGTTCGCCGCCATCATCTCCGGATTCCTGGGGGCACAGCTCGGACCCGGCGACTGGCTCCTGAAGTTCGACAACCGACAGATCTACCTGAACAGAAGCCTGATCTACCAAAAGGGACACCGGCTCGAAGAGATTCAGGATCGGGTGGCCAATTTCGCCATCCAGTTCAGCGGCGTCTCACAGGCCGTCACGGCCACCGCACTCCAGAACGGACACTTCTCGGGCGGCATCATGGGACGCATCCAGAACAGCTTCTTCCCCCGGAACTCGGGCGACGTGGTCATCAACCTGATGCCCGGCTGGATCGAATACACGGAGGGGCGGCTCTCCGACTCGGGATCGCCTTACAACTACGACACCCACGTCCCGTTGTTGTGGTTCGGCGGGATGATCGGCAAGCTGGATGTGGAACGGGACGTGAACCCCGCGGACATCGCGCCGACCATCGCAGACCTGCTGGGGATCGCCCCGCCGCCGGCGGCCACCGGGGTGCCGATCCGGGAGATCCGGGCCAAATAACACGCGGGGGACTGCAGCGGGCTTCGGCTACAAAGACCCCCGACAGGACAGCAAAACACAACGAGCAAAAACACAACCGACACCATGACCATCAACGAAACGCAGGATCAGATCATCGATGAATTTTCGGTCTTCGACGAGTGGCTCGACCGGTACGACTACCTGATCGAGCTGAGCGGAGACCTGCCCGCCATCGCCCCCGAGCACCGCACGGAACAGTATGTCATCAAAGGGTGCCAATCTCGGGTATGGGTCGATGCGCAACTCAACGAAGCAGGTCGGATCCGGTTCACCGCCGACAGCGACGCCATCATCACGAAAGGAATCATCGCCCTGTTGATCCGCGTCCTGAACGGACACACGCCCCAGGAGGTCCGCGATGCCGACCTCTATTTCATCGAACGCATCGGACTCGCCCAAAACCTCTCCCCGACCCGTGCGAACGGACTCTTGGCCATGATCCGCCAAATGAAACTCTTCGCCACAGCCTTTGCCGCCACTCAAAAATAAACTGTATTTTTTAACTTCGACTGCTTCGTGTTACTTCGGTATAATTTGTAAACAGTCTTTGTGAATAGGAGGGTACTGTACTTTCTGTGAACAGAAAGTACCAAAGAAACTTTAGCAAAGTGCTTCGCACTTTTAAGCCATCCCGGGCACAAGGTGCTCCGCTCGTTCGTGGGCCGGGGATTCTTCCGGGGGCGCATAATGCGAGGGTAACCCTTGCGCCCCCGGAGAACCCCAGCCCACAGCCGGCAGACACTGTACCGAGATAGAGTTAGGATGCGCAAGCATCCTCGAAAGTCTTTTTGGTTCTTTTTGTTCACAAAAAGAACAGTTCCATACAGTAGCCAAAGACCGGTTTTCAAATTACCGAAAGCAAAAACGAGAGAAGCGAAAGTTAAAAAAAATAGTATCTTTAGGCTCGAAATATGACACCGCAAGAGATACTCGACATCGAGAAAGACATCGTCTATACGCTCAAAAACATCTACGACCCGGAGATTCCGGTCAACATCTACGACCTGGGGTTGGTGTACGAGATCGAAATGACGCCCGAGGGGACGGCCAGCATCCGGATGACCCTCACGGCGCCGAATTGTCCGATGGCCGACCAGTTGGTCCAGCAGGTACACGATGACGTGCTGCGGGTCAAAGGGGTCGAACGGGTGGACGTGACCCTGACTTTCGACCCGCCGTGGGACCGATCGATGATGAGCCAGGAGGCGCTCTTGGAGCTGGGGATGATGTAAACAGAAAAAAATCCTTACAAAAATTCAATACACGAACGAACATGAGAAGAAAAATCGTTGCCGGAAACTGGAAAATGAACACCACGCCGGCCGAAGGGGTCGAGCTGTTGAAAGGCGTAGCGGCGCTCAAAGGAGAGGTGCCGGCCGGGGTCGAACTGATCGTCGGCGTGCCGTTCACCCACCTTTGCTGCGTGAAAGACGAAGCGGCGAAAGCCGGGATCGCCGTATCGGCTCAGAACTGCGCCGATCACGAATCGGGGGCATACACCGGCGAGGTGTCGGCCCGGATGATCGCTTCGCTCGGGGCCAAGTACGTGATCCTGGGGCACTCGGAACGCCGCGAGTACTACGGCGAAACCAGCCGGACGCTCAACGCCAAGATGGCATTGGCCTATGAACACGGCCTGGCGCCGATCTACTGCGTGGGTGAGAAACTCGACGAACGCGAAGCGAACAAACATTTCGACGTCGTACGGGCACAGATCGAAGAGGTGGTGTTCAACCTCACTCCGGAACAGTTCGGCAAGGCGGTGATCGCTTACGAACCGGTGTGGGCGATCGGCACGGGCAAGACGGCTACGGCCGAACAGGCGCAGGAGATTCACGCTTTCATCCGCCAGGTGTTGGCCGAGAAGTTCGGCAAAGAGGCAGCGGAACAGACACCGATCCTCTACGGAGGGAGCTGCAAACCGAGCAACGCGGCTGAGATCTTCGGCAAGGCGGATGTCGACGGGGGGTTGATCGGTGGTGCGTCGCTGGTGGCAGCGGACTTCGTGGCGATCGCCAAGGCGTTCTAACGGGGCACTTGCTAAAGCTGCCGAAATGCACAGACGAGCCGTCGCACCCAGTGTGCGACGGCTCGTCTGCTGTTCTATCCGGCTCTCCTCACGTGCGCGAGCGCACCCACAGGGCGTTCTACCGGGGTTATCTCGGTCAAATTTCTCGCCCGACAGGCCCGGTTGGAGTGCCGCTGGGCACTCCCGGGCTTCCGCGACAGCGGATATAACAAAGGATACGGTGTGTTGTGGTACGTTGGCAATAGCGGCTACAGCTGGTCGTCATCCATGGCGGGTACCGGTGTACGCTTCTTGTACTTCCTCTGCGATAGACTCTACCCGCAACGCAACGATAATCGTGCATACGGTTTTCAGTTGCGTTGCCTCCAGGAACACCCAAAGGGTGTCTTACTGGCCA
>CAJTNK010000087.1 GCA_910577885.1 uncultured Rikenella sp. | reverse complement strand
ATTAGCAAAATAGTTAAATCGCTCTTAAGGCGTGGCGCGCGGTGCCGCTCGGCACTCGAAAACTGGAGCTTGCTTCGACAACTACCGCCGTGCGGCTGACCCGGAAAACTACTCGGCCCCACAGTCATTGTCCGCGCGCCTAGGCGATTCATTCTATTTCGCACTCGGCGAAATAGAATGAATCGCTCCTAAGGCGGGGCGCGCGGGGTTTGAAAGAACTGCGCTCAGGCCGCGCGGGCCGCCCTTACGCCGGGCGGGCGGTGCCTCCCGGCACTCGGTACTGGCCATTCGGGCGAGAAAACAGTCTTTGGCCGCGCGCCTTGGCGATTCATTCTATTTTGCAATTAGCAAAATAGTTGAATCGCTCTTAAGGCGTGGCGCGCGGTGCCGCTCGGCACTCGAAAACTGGAGCTTGCTTCGACAACTACCGCCGTGCGGCTGACCCGGAAAACTACTCGGCCCCACAGTCATTGTCCGCGCGCCTAGGCGATTCATTCTATTTCGCACTCGGCGAAATAGAATGAATCGCTCCTAAGGCGGGGCGCGCGGGGTTTGAAAGAACTGCGCTCAGGCCGCGCGGGCCGCCCTTACGCCGGGCGGGCGGTGCCTCCCGGCACTCGGTACTGGCCATTCGGGCGAGAAAACAGTCTTTGGCCGCGCGCCTTGGCGATTCATTCTATTTTGCAATTAGCAAAATAGTTGAATCGCTCTTAAGGCGTGGCGCGCGGTGCCGCTCGGCACTCGAAAACTGGAGCTTGCTTCGACAACTACCGCCGTGCGGCTGACCCGGAAAACTACTCGGCCCCACAGTCATTGTCCGCGCGCCTAGGCGATTCATTCTATTTCGCACTCGGCGAAATAGAATGAATCGCTCCTAAGGCGGGGCGCGCGGGGTTTGAAAGAACTGCGCTCAGGCCGCGCGGGCCGCCCTTACGCCGGGCGGGCGGTGCCTCCCGGCACTCGGTACTGGCCATTCGGGCGAGAAAACAGTCTTTGGCCGCGCGCCTTGGCGATTCATTCTATTTTGCAATTAGCAAAATAGTTGAATCGCTCTTAAGGCGTGGCGCGCGGTGCCGCTCGGCACTCGAAAACTGGAGCTTGCTTCGACAACTACCGCCGTGCGGCTGACCCGGAAAACTACTCGGCCCCACAGTCATTGTCCGCGCGCCTAGGCGATTCATTCTATTTCGCACTCGGCGAAATAGAATGAATCGCTCCTAAGGCGGGGCGCGCGGGGTTTGAAAGAACTGCGCTCAGGCCGCGCGGGCCGCCCTTACGCCGGGCGGGCGGTGCCTCCCGGCACTCGGTACTGGCCATTCGGGCGAGAAAACAGTCTTTGGCCGCGCGCCTTGGCGATTCATTCTATTTTGCAATTAGCAAAATAGTTGAATCGCTCTTAAGGCGTGGCGCGCGGTGCCGCTCGGCACTCGAAAACTGGAGCTTGCTTCGACAACTACCGCCGTGCGGCTGACCCGGAAAACTACTCGGCCCCACAGTCATTGTCCGCGCGCCTAGGCGATTCATTCTATTTCGCACTCGGCGAAATAGAATGAATCGCTCCTAAGGCGGGGCGCGCGGGGTTTGAAAGAACTGCGCTCAGGCCGCGCGGGCCGCCCTTACGCCGGGCGGGCGGTGCCTCCCGGCACTCGGTACTGGCCATTCGGGCGAGAAAACAGTCTTTGGCCGCGCGCCTTGGCGATTCATTCTATTTTGCAATTAGCAAAATAGTTGAATCGCTCTTAAGGCGTGGCGCGCGGTGCCGCTCGGCACTCGAAAACTGGAGCTTGCTTCGACAACTACCGCCGTGCGGCTGACCCGGAAAACTACTCGGCCCCACAGTCATTGTCCGCGCGCCTAGGCGATTCATTCTATTTCGCACTCGGCGAAATAGAATGAATCGCTCCTAAGGCGGGGCGCGCGGGGTTTGAAAGAACTGCGCTCAGGCCGCGCGGGCCGCCCTTACGCCGGGCGGGCGGTGCCTCCCGGCACTCGGTACTGGCCATTCGGGCGAGAAAACAGTCTTTGGCCGCGCGCCTTGGCGATTCATTCTATTTTGCAATTAGCAAAATAGTTGAATCGCTCTTAAGGCGTGGCGCGCGGTGCCGCTCGGCACTCGAAAACTGGAGCTTGCTTCGACAACTACCGCCGTGCGGCTGACCCGGAAAACTACTCGGCCCCACAGTCATTGTCCGCGCGCCTAGGCGATTCATTCTATTTCGCACTCGGCGAAATAGAATGAATCGCTCCTAAGGCGGGGCGCGCGGGGTTTGAAAGAACTGCGCTCAGGCCGCGCGGGCCGCCCTTACGCCGGGCGGGCGGTGCCTCCCGGCACTCGGTACTGGCCATTCGGGCGAGAAAACAGTCTTTGGCCGCGCGCCTTGGCGATTCATTCTATTTTGCAATTAGCAAAATAGTTGAATCGCTCTTAAGGCGTGGCGCGCGGTGCCGCTCGGCACTCGAAAACTGGAGCTTGCTTCGACAACTACCGCCGTGCGGCTGACCCGGAAAACTACTCGGCCCCACAGTCATTGTCCGCGCGCCTAGGCGATTCATTCTATTTCGCACTCGGCGAAATAGAATGAATCGCTCCTAAGGCGGGGCGCGCGGGGTTTGAAAGAACTGCGCTCAGGCCGCGCGGGCCGCCCTTACGCCGGGCGGGCGGTGCCTCCCGGCACTCGGTACTGGCCATTCGGGCGAGAAAACAGTCTTTGGCCGCGCGCCTTGGCGATTCATTCTATTTTGCAATTAGCAAAATAGTTGAATCGCTCTTAAGGCGTGGCGCGCGGTGCCGCTCGGCACTCGAAAACTGGAGCTTGCTTCGACAACTACCGCCGTGCGGCTGACCCGGAAAACTACTCGGCCCCACAGTCATTGTCCGCGCGCCTAGGCGATTCATTCTATTTCGCACTCGGCGAAATAGAATGAATCGCTCCTAAGGCGGGGCGCGCGGGGTTTGAAAGAACTGCGCTCAGGCCGCGCGGGCCGCCCTTACGCCGGGCGGGCGGTGCCTCCCGGCACTCGGTACTGGCCATTCGGGCGAGAAAACAGTCTTTGGCCGCGCGCCTTGGCGATTCATTCTATTTTGCAATTAGCAAAATAGTTGAATCGCTCTTAAGGCGTGGCGCGCGGTGCCGCTCGGCACTCGAAAACTGGAGCTTGCTTCGACAACTACCGCCGTGCGGCTGACCCGGAAAACTACTCGGCCCCACAGTCATTGTCCGCGCGCCTAGGCGATTCATTCTATTTCGCACTCGGCGAAATAGAATGAATCGCTCCTAAGGCGGGGCGCGCGGGGTTTGAAAGAACTGCGCTCAGGCCGCGCGGGCCGCCCTTACGCCGGGCGGGCGGTGCCTCCCGGCACTCGGTACTGGCCATTCGGGCGAGAAAACAGTCTTTGGCCGCGCGCCTTGGCGATTCATTCTATTTTGCAATTAGCAAAATAGTTGAATCGCTCTTAAGGCGTGGCGCGCGGTGCCGCTCGGCACTCGAAAACTGGAGCTTGCTTCGACAACTACCGCCGTGCGGCTGACCCGGAAAACTACTCGGCCCCACAGTCATTGTCCGCGCGCCTAGGCGATTCATTCTATTTCGCACTCGGCGAAATAGAATGAATCGCTCTTAAGGCGTGGCGCGCGGGGTTTGAAAGAACTGCGCTCAGGCCGCGCGGGCCGCCCTTACGCCGGGCAGGCGCGCCCATAGGGCGTTCTACTGGCCATCCGGGCGAGAAAAACGGGCACTGGCCGCGCGCCTGGGGAAATCATTTCCGATAAACTCACCGTTTATCGGCTTGATTTCCTCCTAAGGCGTGGCGCGCGGGGCTTGAGGGAACTGCGCTCCCGCGCGGGGCCGCGTGCCCGCGGTGGGCTGGCAAAACTTCGTTTTGCTAGGGCCATCCGGGCGAGAAAACAGCCTTTGTCCGCGCGCCTGGGGAAATTCTTCCGTTTCAACTCATCGTTGAAACGGGGTATTTCCCTCTTAAGGCGTGGCGCGCGGTGCCGCTCGGCACTCGAAAGCTGGAGTTTGCTCGGCAACTAGCTACGACTGCCCTGCGCGGGCGGCGGCCGGGTGACCCCGGCGGGACCGGCGATGCTGCGCATCGCTGGGGCCTGACGGGCGAGAAAAACCTGCTCTGTCCGCGCGCTGGCAATAGGAAGTATCGCTATAACGGCTGCGAAAGCCCCCAAACCAGCCCCCACCCATGTCACTGGATTTTCCAGGAGCCGCGCGAACGGACAAAAATTCGCTTGTCCTTGTAGGCACGTCCCTGCTGGAATCCCTTGTAGTGGCCGAAAGGCGTAATGTCACGCTCCTCGAAAACGTAGGAGCACTCCACCACCCGGTCGTCCGAGATCGTACGGAACTCCTCGACCCGCACCGGCACCATCCGACAGACCTGCACATACGCCTCCTTGTCCGACGAACGACGCGGATCCGACATCCCCCGGCCCTTTTCGGTGAGCTGAACGTCGATCACCGTCCGCCACATGTTCCGTTCGGCCGTCCGGACCTCAACCAGCCCCGCATCGATCAACGAACCGTAGTTTTTCCGAATATAAGCCTGGCTGTTCTGGTGGTTTTCGCGCGTGAGGACCTGTTCACCGATCCGCATCGGCGCATAGTAGGGCATCCGGAACTCGCCCTGTTCGGCGATCTGTTCGAAGGCATACTCCGGCGTGAGTTCCCTGGAGCACGAAACGAACGCTCCGGCGCATACGAGGGCCGCCGCCCACAACACCATCCGCCGACCGATCGCCTGTTTTTTTTCTTTCATAGCTATTGTGTATCCCTCCCTGTGTGTGTGATTTCTCAAACCATCTCCCGCCGCCGAAAGATAACCATTTTTCACGAGACGCCGTTTTTTCATGCCGCGCAGCCTCAATCGACCCCGAGCATCCGCACCAAGTCCTCGCGCAGACGAGTGAAGAGCCGACACCCCCGATAGCCGGTGTTGATTTTGAGCAACTCATTCACGTCCGAGAGGGCGTTGTTGTAGGAGCTGAGTTCGTTGTTGAGCGGCAGCCCCTGGCGCGAGCTTCCGAGGATCTGGCCCACGGCCAGTTTCCGGAGCGCATTGCAGACGGTTCCGACAAGGGTCGAAACGACGTTGTCGAACAGCGCATGGCCCTGCATGTAAAGGTGCGTCTCCTCGGGCACCACGCCGCGTTCCGTGCGGAGGTAGCGGTCGAATTTGTCGACCTCTTCGACCCGTTTCTGGTGTTTCGACCGCAGGAATTTGACCCGCTTGGCCACCTGCTTTTCGAGCCACGCCAAAGTGGCTTCGCCGTTGTCTTCGATATTGACATAGTTGATTTTCACGGTATTGCGAAAATCCGAAAGGGTGAAGATCGTAGGCCGGTCGACCCGCGCAGCATAGGCGTACCACACGAAAACAGGATAAATGATCCGCGAATATTCGGCCATGAACTCTTCGAAATCGAAGATATGGGTGTCGTTTTTGGTGGCCCTCACGCACACCGAATGCAGCGAAGGAGGATAACAGAGGTAGTTTTCGATGGCGTACGTGTAGGTCTGCAACAGATAGGGCGTATTGTTGACGGCGCGCGACTTGTCGGAGAGGTCTCCGAGCAGGTAATCGAAGTCGGAGTCGACGCACAGGATCAGGTTTTTCCCGGCCTGCGGAGCGAACTGCATCACGACCCGTTTCCCCTTGGCCAAGTCGCTCCGAACAGGCGTAGTGACCTCGAACCGCCGCTCCGCGGTCTCGAACTCGTCGAAAATGGCCCGCCAAAACGGAATGTCGTCATACCCCTCCACATACACCATCACACACTTCTTCCGCTGCAACGCCGATGTCGCCGCAAAATACTCGCTACTAATGTTTTGTACTAACCGTTTCCTCATAATGTTCCACGTGAAACAATGATTGATCCGGCCTTGGACTACAGGAGGGTACTGTCCCTTTCTTGAAAGAAAGGGACCCAAAGAACTTTCAGATAGCATACGCTACGCTTTAGGCTCCGCAGTCCTCAGGGTTGTGGGTGGGGCTCTTTTAGGCGCGCTGAGGTTTAGCTCGCATTATGCGCGCCCAAAAAGAATCCCCACCCAAACACCGGGCTGACACGGCCAAAGCATCCCAGCGGGATGCGTGCTAAAGTTTTTTTGGTTCTTTTTGTTCACAAAAAGAACAGTTCCGTACGGTTCACCAAACACGGTTCGCAAACTACACGAAAGCAAAACGAGTATAGCGAAGTTACAGAGAACAGTACCCTCCCGTCAAAATAATAAGACAAATATATGAATTATTTTCCAAGGACGCGAATGCGGAGAGGCAAGTCCCGCCGTCCCGGCAGCGAAGAATCGATAAAGAGCCGTTCCTCACCCGCGCCGAGGTCGGGAAAACAGACCCGGTATTCGCCCGGCGGCGGGAGGAGTTTCGTGGGTTCGGCGGGGAGGTCGGTTCGGATCAGGTAGGGACCGCCCAGCAGCTCCGCCGCCCGTTCCATTTCGCCCGCTTCGACGGCCGCCCGAACGGCCGTCGAGCTGATGTTTTCGAACCGTCCGACGTTCGCCGTCCGCATGCCGTCGCGGGCGAGCAGCTCGGTCGACCCGGCCCGGTCCCGTCCGAAGCGATGGTCTTCGCCCGAGAGCACCGCCGCAGCCCGCAACCGCCCCCGCAGGTAATCCCGCGTGAAAGTTTCGCTGTCGATCCGACTGAACGCCTCCGTGAACCGAACCACCACCACATGATCGACCCCCGTTTCGGCCAGCAGTTCGAGCTTCTCGGGCAAGGTGCTCAACAGGCGGTTTTCGCCCCGCAGCACCAGCCTCGGATGAGGATCGAAGGTCGCCACCACCGACTCGCCGTCGCCCCACTCCTCGTGAGCAACGACATTGAGCCGGTCGATCAGGAGCCGGTGTCCGCGGTGGACACCGTCGAACGACCCCACGGCCACCGCCGTCCGCCGAAAGTCGGGCAACCGGTCGAAACCCTCGTGTACTTCCATGGTGTGAAACAGAGAAAAACTGGTGAATCAGCCGTTATCCTTGGCAAAATAAGCCACCTTTTCGAGCAACGTAATGATGTCGTAATCTTCGACATAGATATCGTCCGGGAAATTGAGCGGCATGGAGGTAAAATTGAGCACCCCCCTCACCCCGGCCCTCGTGATGGGTTCGACCAGCCCGGCCGCCACCGACGACGGCGAACTGAGAATCACCACCCGTATATCCAACTCCCGAGCCGTCCGGGCGAAGGTCTCCATGTCGTAGCACGGCACCCCGGCCACAGTCCGTCCCACTTTCTGCGGATCGACGTCGAAAGCGGCCGTAATCCGCAGCCGGGATCGTTTCCCGTTGAAGTAGTGGGTCACGGCCTGCGCCAGGTTCCCCATCCCGATCACCCCGACGTTCAGCCCCTCGGCACTGTCCAGGATCGTCCCGATAAAGTCGATCAGCACCTCCACATCGTACCCTTTTTTGGTATCGCTGCTGAAGCCGATCAGCATCAGGTCGCGGCGCACCTGCACGGCGGTAATGCCGTGCATCGAAGCCAGCTCGTGCGAGTAGATATGCGTTCGCCCCTGCCGCAAACATCCGAGCAACATACGTCGGTATTCGCTCAACCGTTCGATGGTTTTTTCGGGCAATTGTTTCGCTGCGGTGTGTTCGTCGTCGTTGATCATGGAGCGATCCGAGAGTGAGCGTCTTGTCGTGAGGATTAACAATAGGCAAATATACTATTTTTCGGAATTATCCTCCTCTTTGCGTCCGAAGAATCCGGCAGTACCGGATGGCGTACCGAGCAGCACCGGCCCCGGGCTTCCGACACGGCGACTACGCTTTGGGCCGGTTGTATTACATCGGCTACGAAGGGTGCTGTTGGTCGTCGTCCGTTGCGGGTGCCCATGCCCGCTTCCCGTACTTCAACCACGGCGGGATTGATCCGCAGAACGACTATTACCGTGCATACGGTCGTCCGTTGCGTTGCCTCCTGGAATAGGGTGGTGCCGCAGGGTGGCGGAGGCTCGCGCGACCCATAGGGTCGCAGTTCCCGGCTGGCCGCCCGCTGGGGTCCGATGCCCTGTCGGGGCCCGACCCTCTCGGGAAGAATACAGCTACTTTTGTACTAAGCCGTGGCGCGAACGCGTCTGCCGCGAGGGCACTTACTTTCTGCTATGCGGCAGAAAGTAAGCAAAGAACGCAGCCAAGAGGGCTACGCCCCCTTGGCTATCCCCCGCCGGTACTACCCGCCCCCGAAAACCGCGATCTCCGATCGCGCGAGTCGCCGCCACCCCCCGGCGGCGAGACGCAACGTTCGCTCCGCTCACTTGCGCTGCCGCTGGCGTCAGCCGAGAAACTGCTCCGTCGTTGCCCCT
>CAJTNK010000086.1 GCA_910577885.1 uncultured Rikenella sp. | reverse complement strand
GCACTTTCGGAAGTTCTTTGGGTCCCTTTCTTTCAAGAAAGGGACAGTACCCTCCAGTTGCTAAAGACCGTTTACACATTATCCAAGGCAGCGCGAGGAAATGAAGGTGAAAGAAAGAGCATCGCCCTTTTCCTTTACATACAAGGAAAAGGGCGATGTGAGTATTGTGATGTACGGTAGTGAAGTGCCTACATCGGATCCGCCATATTCTGAATCGGTTTGTGGTATTCTCCCGCTTCGAGTTTCCCTCGACAAGCTTTGAACGCGTTCAGCGTGTATTCGACATCTTCGAGCGTATGAACCGCCGTCGGAATAATACGCAGGATGATTTCGCCCTTCGGGATCACCGGATAGACCACCACCGAGCAGAAGAGGTTGTGGTTTTCGCGCAAGTCGACCACGATATTCGTAGCATCTTCAACCCCGCCTTTCATATAGACCGGCGTCACCGGCGACTGGGTCACCCCGATATCGAACCCGGCGTCGACGAACCCTTTCTGCAACGCCCGCACGATGGTCCAGAGTTTTTCCCTGTACTCCGGATGTTCCTGAATGAGGTCGAGCCGTTTCATCGCCCCCTTGACCATCGGCATCGGCAGCGACTTGGCGTAGAGTTGCGACCGCATGTTGTAGCGCAGGAAGTTGACGATATCCGGATCCGATGCCACGAAAGCCCCGATCCCGGCAAACGACTTGGCGAAGGTCCCGAAGTGTACGTCGATCTGGTCCGACACCCCGAAGTGTTCCGGCGTCCCGGCCCCGCTTTTCCCCATGGTCCCCAGCCCGTGCGCGTCGTCGACCAAAATCCGGAAGTCGAACTCCTTCTTCATGGCCACGATTTCGTCCAGTTTCCCCAGGTCACCCTTCATCCCGAAAACGCCCTCCGTAATCAGCAACACGCCCCCGCCCTGTTGTTGAGCCAGTTTGGTCGCCCGGCCGAGCATCAACCGACACTTATCCATGTCGTTGTGGTGATACACGAAGCGTTTCCCGCCCTTGGCCTTATGAATCAACAGGCCGTCGATGATACAAGCGTGCGCTTCCGAGTCATAAACGATCACGTCCCGCGCCGTCGCCAAGCAGTCGATAATGGAAACCATCCCTTGGTACCCGAAGTTGAGCAGAAAGGCATCGGGTTTCCCGACGAACGCCGCCAACCGCCGCTCGAGTTCTTCGTGGTATTTGGTCTGCCCGCTCATCATGCGCGCCCCCATCGGAGCGGCCATCCCGAACTCTCTGGCAGCCTCTGCATCGGCAGCCATCACCTCCGGGTGGTTGGCCAGCCCGAGGTAGTTGTTCAGGCTCCAGTTGAGCATCATCTTCCCGCGGAAAACCATCCGCGGACCGATCGGCCCCTCGAGCTTCGGAAATGAATAGTAGCCGTGGCTCAGCTTCTGATACTGGCCGATCGGCCCCCCCGCATCCTTCTTGATTCGTTCGAAAATATCCACTGTATAAATGGTGTTTGATGATTGACTCCAAAATACGTCGCAGCAAAGGTAAATCTTTTTTCGCTCCCGCCGCACCCCGACCGGCTAAGTATAAAATCGTATTTTCTTTTGCCAACCGTGTTTTGTGAACCGGATAGAACTGTTCTTTTTGTGAACAAAAAGAACCAAAAAAACTTTCGAGCGCATCCCTGCGGGATGCTTTGGCCGTGTCAGCCCGGTCTTTGGGTGGGGCTTTCTCGGTGCGGCGCGTAAGGTAATTACTGCTTCATCGCGCCGACACCGGAAAACCCCACCCATGCCCTAAGGATTGCGGAGCCTAAGGCATAGCGTATGCTATCTGAAAGTTCTTTGGGTCCCTTTCTTTCAAGAAAGGGACAGTACCCTCCAGTCACTAAATACTGGTGGTAACAAGAAAAAGTGCTTATCTTTGTGGTTATCTATGGATGATTATTTGCAAGGAGTCGAGTTTTTGGCGTTTACGCCTCATGTGATTTGGATTTTGTTGATCCTGGCGGGGTTGTTGACGGTTTCGGCGTTGGTGTCGGGATCGGAGACCGCCTTTTTTTCGCTTTCGCCGGGCGAGGTGCGCGAGTTGGAGGAGTCGGATACGAAGCAGTCCGAAGCGGCCGTTCGGTTGTTGGAGGATAAGGATCGGTTGTTGTCGACGGTTCTGATTACCAATAACCTGGTGAATATCGGTGCGATTTTGGCGGCGAATGCGTTGATCGACGGGTTGGTCGTTTTCGGACAGGCGACCGTGCTCGAATTTATCGTCAAGGTGATTGTCGTCACCTTTCTGCTTTTGCTGTTCGGCGAGATCATGCCCAAGATTTTCGCGGCCTACAATACGTTGTCTTTTACGCGGCGGATGGCGGTTCCGCTGCTGTCGTTGCAGCGGCTTTTCCGGCCGTTGTCCACGCTGTTGATTCGGGCCGGGGGGAGCATTACCAATGCGTTGGCCAGGAAGCAGGCCAACCTGTCGGTGAGCGAGTTGACCGATGCCATCGAGATTGCCGAGGCGGATTCGGACGACGACAAGAAGATGCTGACCGGCATCGTGCGATTCGAGCGGACGGAGGTCGACCAGATCATGAAACCGCGGATCGATGTGGTGGCGTTGGACCGCGAGGCGACTTTCGCCGAGGTGCGCGAGACGGTGGTCCGGAGCGGATTTTCGCGTATTCCGGTCTACGAGGAGAACCTCGACGACATCAAGGGGGTGTTGTACGTCAAGGACCTCTTGCCGCACTTGGGCGAGGGGGATGAGTTCGGGTGGCAGCAGCTGTTGCGGCCGGCCTATTTTGTGCCGGAACACAAGAAAATCAACGACCTGCTCGAAGATTTCCAGAAACGGAAGATTCATATTGCCGTGGTGGTCGACGAGTATGGCGGGACGCTGGGGGTGGTGTCGTTGGAGGACATCCTCGAAGAGATCGTGGGCGAGATTGCCGACGAGTCGGACATCGAGGCGGCTACTTATGAACGGATCGACGACCACCGCTACTGGTTCGAAGGGAGGACTCATTTGGGTGATTTTCTGCGGGTTTTGGAGCTGCCGGATACGTTCCTGGACTCCGTTCGGGGCGATGCGGATACGCTGGCGGGGCTGATGTTGGAGATCCGCGGCGAATTTTTCGGCGAGGGCGACGAAGCGGCTTTCGAACACTTGAAATTCAAAGCGTTGCGGGTTGAAAACCGCCGGATCACGAAGGTCGAAGTCATGCTGCTCGATCCGGAAGATCCGGATATCTCTTCATCCGATGACGGCGGGAATTAGCTGGCTGCGGCTGTCGGAGTATTCGGCCGAGGAGCTGCTCGCCCGTGCCGGGCTGACACCGAACGAAAAGGCGCGGTTGGCGGCTTTTCCGGAGGCGGCGGCTCAGCGGCGCAAAGAGTGGCTTGCCGCGCGGGTCTTGGTGCGGGAACAGGTGCGGCAGGTTGGCGGCGACCGCGACCGCTGGCGGATCCGTTACGAACCGTCGGGAAGGCCTTATCTCGGGTCGGATCGGGAGCCGGAGCGTCGCTGGCCGATCTCGATTTCACACACGACGGGATGGGTGGCCGTGATGGTCGCACCTCCCGGTGCAACCTGTTGCGGCATCGACATCGAACACCTCGACCGCGACGCCTCCCGGGTGATCCGGCGCATCGCCTCACCAACCGAACTCGCGCTGGCCGAAACGCTCTATCCGCGAAATCCGGCTCTCTTGATCTGGTGTGCCAAAGAAGCGGCCTACAAAGCGCTCGGCGTCTCAGACCTGGACTTTCATAAGCACATCCGCCTTACGGCTTCCGATCTTTCTGCCGCACCTTCCAACACGCTCTCCGCCACAGTCATTGTAACTCCCATCGCCCTCCGATTCTCCGAAACATCCACCGGTCTGCTGGTGGTCTCCGGCTTCTGTTGACATCTTCCTTGGCCTGCTTCAGCAATTTGCGAACCGTGTTTGGCTACAGGATAGAACTGTTCTCTTTGTGAACAAAGAGAACCAGAAAAACTTTAGCAAAGTGCTTCGCACTTTAAAGCCATTCGGGTCACAAGGTTCTCAGCCCGTTCGTGGGCCGGGGATTCTTCCGGGGGCGCATAATGTGAGAAATAACCTCTGCGCCCCCGGAGAACCCCGACCCACAGTTGGCAGAGTATTGTACCGAGATAGAGTTAGGATGCGTAAGCATCCTTGAAAGTTTCTTTGGTACTTTCTGTTCACAGAAAGTACAGTACCCTCCCGTCGCTAAAGAACCGATTGCACATTACACCGAGGTAGGGCGAGGGTAGCGAAAGTTAGTCCAGTCGGCGGAAGACCAAGGCAGTGCGGTTCACGTTGTAGATTCGCATGTAGTGTCGGGTAATGTTGTCGCCGTCGGTGCGGGAGTAGGTGAAGTATTCGCCGGTTCCGGTGGCGTTGTCGATCCCGGAGCGTACGCGTCCTTGTCCCCCGAACTCCGGATCGTCGCTGCTCAGCGCCACGCACCATTTACCCGGCGCCGGAGCGGGCAGTTCGTAGTCCGGGATGCTGGCCGAGGGGTGCCAGTTGAAGACGAACAGCAGGCCGGCCTGTTCATAGATGAGTGTTTTGTTGGCTTCGTCGATTTTGATGCGGTAGCCGTAGCCCGCGCTCAGGATCCGATAGCTCCGCAGCAGTTCGACCATCGCCCCCTCGAACCGCGCCAGGTCGATATACCGCAGGTAATCGGCCTCGGCCAGCGACCACTGCCGCCGTGCATGCGCATAGCTCCAGCCGTTCCCCTCCCGCGGAAAGTCGATCCACTCCGGATGGCCGAACTCGTTCCCCATGAACGTCAGATAGGCTTCGCCGCCGAGGGTCGCCGTGATGAGTCGAATCATCTTGTGGAGTGCGATTCCCCGGTCGATCGTCAGGTTTTGCGATTCACGGTTCATCGAGAAGTACATCTCCTTGTCCATCAGTCGAAAAGCCAGCGTCTTGTCACCCACCAACGCCTGGTCGTGCGACTCGCAGTAGGCCACCGTCCGCACCCCCGGCAGCCGGTCGCACAGCACGCTCCACATCCGGTAGAGGTCCCACTCTTCGTCCGGCACGTCCTTCAGGTACTCGATCCAGAAGTCCGGAATCGCCATCCCCAGCCGGTAGTCGAACCCGAGTCCTCCGTCCGCGATCGGAAACGTCACGCCCGGCATCCCGCTCACATCCTCCGCCACGGTGACGGCCCCCGGCCTCAAGGTGTGTACCAGCTCGTTGGCCAGCGTCAGGTAGAGGATCGCTTCCCGATCGGCCCCCTCGCCGAAGTAGGCCTCCAACCCCCACGCCGGTGCATTCACTCCGTGGTGCCGGTAGAGCATCGAGGTCACGCCGTCGAACCGGAAACCGTCGAAATGGAACTCCTCGAGCCAATATTTGATGTTCGAGAGCAGAAAATGTTGCACTTCGTGTTTCCCGTAGTCGAACAGCATCGAACCCCACTGCGGGTGTTCGCCCCCGGGTCCGGCGACGGAGTAGAGGTGATCGCTCCCGTCCAGTCGGTTGATCCCTTCGTTCGTGTTTTTGACGTAGTGCGAGTGGACGAGGTCCATCACGACGCCCAATCCCAGCTCGTGGGCCCGTTTCACGAGCCGTTTCAAATCCTCCGGTGTTCCGAACCGCGAACTCGGCGCGAAAAAGCTGCTCACATGGTACCCGAAGCTCCCGTAATACGGGTGTTCGGCCACGGCCATCAGTTGTATTGTATTGTACCCCAGTGCTTTGATTCGCGGAAGTACTTGTTCTGCAAACTCCGTATAGGTCCCCACCCCCTCCCGTTCCTGCGCCATTCCCACATGGGCCTCATAAATCAGCAGCCCGCCATCCTCCGCCGCGCGTGCGGTCAGGTCGAACCCTCTTTCGGCCTCCGCCCCCCAATCGAACGCCCGGGGCGGCGCCCAAACCTCTCCGCAGTAGTCCTTGGTCCGTTCGTCCTGCACCACCCGCCGCACATAAGCCGGGATGCGATCCATCCACGAGCCGTCCGCGCCATGTACGTACATCTTCACCAAACTCCCATGTCGAAGTCGTCCGCCGGTCTTCTCGTCGCTCAAAAACAGTTCCCAGACTCCGTTCGAATCCCGCACTCGCTCGGCCGGATACTGGGTTCGTTCCCAGTCGTTGAAGTCGCCGAACAGGAACACCTCCCTGGCCTCGGGCAACCACTCCCGAAACCACCATCCCCCCCGGTCCGGATCGCGGTGCAGGCCGAAATAAAGGTGTGCGTTCGCATACTCCTCGAGCGATCCGCATCCTCGGCATATGTCGTCGAGCCGTGTGCGAAAGCGTTCGCCTCGGGCGGTGATTTCGGCGGCGGCGGGTTGCAACCAGGGGTCTCGCTCCACCATGGGGGGAACGGGGGCTGAGAAATTCGTGGGGCGGTCCATAGGCTTTGGAGTTTTAGTGGAGAGTGGATAGGGTTGTGGCCAACAGCCATTGTTCTACAAATATAACATTTTTGTGTTCATGGGGATGTCCTGTTTTGTGGTTTTTGTTTTCCGGGAGACGGGCCGTTGCGGACAGAGGTGATTTCTCTCCCGTCAGGGTGCCGTTCGGCACGCGAGGGCCGGGCTTTTCTCCGCCGGTAGGCCCCAGCGATGCGCAGCATCGCCGGCTCACCGCGAGCACGCGGGGCCCGCGCGGCCGACGCGTTCGCGTCACGGCGCGGGCCTTTGTTAAGGTAGACACAGCCCGGTTCGAGTGCCGAGCGGCACCGGTCGCCGCTAGCGGAAGACGCAATCTCGTCGCGTGGAGCGGCGTATTGCGGCCTGCCGCGCGGGGTAGCGGCGGCCGACATCGGGAGAACTCGGCCGAGCTTGGGGCTGAGAATTTTGCAGAGCTCGTCGCGATTTGCAGAGTCACCGTCTTCAGCTTCGGGTAGAGGCGGCCCGGTTCGTCTGCCGAGCGGCACCTCTCCCGGCCGACAATCGGGCGGGCACTGCGCCATTCAAAAAAGTTTATTACTTTTGTAGATTGATACCATGACGATCATGATTCGCCCTATGAACATCTTCCGGAACCTGCTGATGGTGGCCTGTGCGGCGGCCGTTACGCTGCCCGCGTTCGGCGCCAAACGCGGTGTCAGGAAAAGAGGCATGAACAAGCTCCTCAAAAGTAAAAACGCTGAGCAGATCTACCAGGCCGGATTGGAGGCCTACCGGAATAAAAAATATCGGAACGCCACCATCTATTTCGAGGCTGCGTACAACGACTTCTATAGCAGCGACCGGGCGGATACCATCCTTTTCTATACCGCCAAGGCTTATTACAATCAGGGGATTTACGATGTGGCGGCGGACGGGTTCGATCAGTACCGGAAGGTCTTCAGCCGGCGTCCTTTCTCGGAAGAGGCAGAGTTCCTGTTGCCGATGTGCTGGTATCATCTTTCGCGGCCGGTCGAACGCGATCAGACCGAGACTCACAAGGCCATTGCCACGTTTAACGAATACCTGAACCGCTATCCGCAGAGTATCCGGGCGGAGGACATCAAACTCATGCTCGAAGAGCTACAGCAGAAACTCTACGAGAAGGAGTTTATCAATACCTCGCTGTACTTCAAACTCCAACGCTATCCGGCGTCGGTGGCCGCCCTGCGCTATGCGCTCAAGGACACCCCCGAGACGCCGTATCGCGAACAGATGATGTACCTGATCTGCAAGTCATGGTACAACTACGCCAAGAATAGCGTGCCGGCCAAGAAACTCGACCGGTATATGAAGATGGTCGACTCGTACTACAACTTCCGGAGCGAATATCCTCAGAGTCAGGAGTATCTGTTGGATTTGGACAAGATGTTCCGCGAAGCGAAGTTCTACGTCGACTACAACCAGCAGGCCGCGGTGGACATGGAGAAAGATCGCATCGGCGCGGAAAATCTCAAAGAGAGCATCAAACAGCAGAAAGCCAAATTGCGCACGATCCGCGAACAGATGGAGCGGAACGAAGCGAAGATGCGTTTGCGGCAGGACGAGACGACGCTGAAAGCCCAGCAGGCCCGTATCAAGGCGGAGGCCAAGCGGCTCCGGAAGAGCGACGCCAAAGTTCGGAAACAGATCGAAACGGACCAACCGGCATCGGGGAATTAAGTGATTCACACCACACACATACACACAGGAGAGATTATGGAAATCAAAACACAGAACGTACCGACCAACACGGTGACCCGGACGCTGAGCGACCTGGATGCCGCGACGGGGAATATCTACGAGACGGTCAATGTGATTGCGCGTCGGGCCAATCAGATCAACAGCGAGATCAAACAGGAACTCTCGGGAAAACTGTCCGAGTTTTCGTTCGCTGCGGATAACCTGGAGGAGACGTTCGAAAATCGCGAACAAATCGAGGTGTCGCGTCATTACGAACGGATGCCGAAACCGACTCTTATCGCCATCGAAGAGTACCTCGACGGCGAAGTCGCTTTCCGCGAACGGAATCCGCAAAAATAACTACGCTTGTTATTACCCTCGGATACTTTCGTACGTAGTTTGCCAACCGTGCTTTGATGAACAGGAGGGTACTGTCCCTTTCTTGAAAGAAAGGGACCCAAAGAACTTTCAGCTA
>CAJTNK010000085.1 GCA_910577885.1 uncultured Rikenella sp. | reverse complement strand
GGCTCGAGCGGGGGAGAGGAAAGAGATTGATTCTCCCCGAGAGGGTTGGGCCCCGTCCGGCTCGAGGGTAAAATCCGCCGCGCGCCCACAGGGTGTTTTGCAGGCCTGCCGGGCGCAGCTTTCTTTGGCCGCGCTGCG
The DNA here is from genome assembly GCA_910577885.1 of uncultured Rikenella sp. Classification (GTDB taxonomy): domain Bacteria; phylum Bacteroidota; class Bacteroidia; order Bacteroidales; family Rikenellaceae; genus Rikenella. Next base: position 8,600 of record CAJTNK010000085.1, on the reverse strand, counting down.
GAAATCAGCTCGGCACGCGAACCATCGGAGAAAAACAATTCTTCCCCCGGAGAGAAAGTCGCTTAACACAAGAGAGATATCACACTGAGAAACATGACCATAGAAGAGTTGGTGCGTCGGATCGACGCGAGCGATGCCCTCCGGGAGCTCGACCGGGCGTTCGGGAGGCAGCGGAGTCTGAGGATCAAAGGGATGGCCGGATCGTTGCTGGCGCTGGTGGCCGGGAGCCTGGCGGGTAAGCGGGGCGGCGTCCACCTGCTCGTGGCCGGCGACCGGGACGAGGCGTCGTACCTGTGCAACGACCTCATCAACCTGAACGGCGCACTGGCGGCGGAGAATCGGATTCTGTTCTACCCGACCGCTTATAAGCGGTCGGTGCAGAGCCACCGCGAGGATCCGGCCGGGATCGTCCAGCGGACCGCCGTGCTGACCGCCCTGGCCGGGTATCGCGATTCGGCTGCGCCGCTCCTGATCTGTAGCTATCCCGAGGCCTTGGCCGAAAAGGTGGCCGACCGCCAACGGCTGGCCGAGCGGATACTGAAGCTGCGGAGAGGACAGCGCATCGGGATGGACCAACTGGAACAGCAACTGACCGACTACGGGTTCGAACGGGTGGACTTCGTCGGCGAACCGGGACAATACTCTCGGCGGGGCGGGATTGTCGACCTCTTTTCGTACGGAGACAGCAAGCCTTACCGGATCGACTTTTTCGGCGACGACATCGAGTCGATCCGTCTGTTCAGCGTCGGGAGCCAGCTCTCGACCGAGACTCGGGAGGAGGTGGAGGTCGTGCCCAACCTCAAACGGCCGGAACTGGCCGAGACGCGGGTTTCGCTGGCAGAGTATATCGGTTCGGACGGCGCGACGCTCTGGATGACCAATCCGGTCCATTTGCTGGGCCGGCTGGACCAGATCCGGACCAAGCTGCTGGGTGAGTTGGAGGAGCCGGCCGAGATCGACCGGCTGGTGACCAGCCGCCGACAGTTCGTGGTCGAGACCGCCGGGTGGCGGTGGATCTCGCTGAATGTCAGCGCCCCCGAGCGACCTTCCGACGAAGGGCAGCAGGATGTCGATTTCGGCGCCTCGCCGCAGCCGCAGTTCAACAAAAACTTCGAGCTGTTGGCCGCCGATATTCGGCGGGGGAATGAGGAGGGGAGGACTACCTATATCCTGACCGAAAACCGTGCTCAGATGGAGCGGCTGGAGAACATCTTCGAGTCGGTGGGGCTGGCCCATGTGGGGTACGGGCATATCCCGCTGACGCTCCACGGCGGTTTCGTGCTGCCGGCGCTGCGGCTGGCGTTGTACACCGACCATCAGATCTTCGACCGCTACCACCGCTACACCGTTCCCAACGAGATCGACCGGCGTGAGAGCATGACCATCGCCGAACTCAATGCCTTGCAGGTGGGCGACTTCGTCGTGCACATCGACCACGGTGTGGGACGCTTCGGAGGCCTGGTGCGGAGCACGACGGGCGGGGTGGTGCAGGAGTTTATCAAACTGGTCTATCGCGACAACGACATTCTGTTCGTCAACGTCCACTCGCTCCACCGGATCAGCAAGTACAAGGACAAGGATGCGCCGGAGCCGAAGGTCCACAAGCTCGGTTCGGGGGCTTGGCAGAAACTCAAGCAGACCACCAAAAACAAGGTCAAGGATATTGCGCGGGAGCTGATCGCGTTGTATGCGCGGCGGAAGGCGAGCGAAGGGCATGCCTTTTCGGCGGACGGTTTTCTGCAGCAGGAGCTCGAGGCTTCGTTCCTGTACGAGGATACGCCCGATCAGCAGAGCGCCACGCAGGCCGTGAAAGAGGATATGGAACAACCCGTTCCGATGGATCGTCTGGTGTGCGGCGACGTGGGGTTCGGAAAGACCGAAATCGCGATTCGCGCCGCATTCAAGGCGGCGACCGATGGCAAACAGGTGGCCGTGCTGGTGCCGACCACGGTCCTTTCGCTCCAACACTACCGGACCTTCGCCCGGCGGCTGAAGGATTTTCCGGTGCGGGTCGAGAACTTCTCGCGGGTCAAGTCCGCCAAGCAGACGCGGGAGATACTGGACGATCTGGCGGCCGGAAAAATCGACATCATCATCGGGACCCATCGACTGCTGGGGAAAAACGTGCGATTCCGGGACCTGGGGCTGCTGGTGATCGACGAGGAGCAGAAGTTCGGCGTGGCCAACAAGGAGAAGTTGAGGCACCTGAAAGCCAACGTGGATACGCTGACGCTGACGGCGACGCCGATTCCGCGGACGCTCCAGTTTTCGCTCATGGGGGCGCGCGACCTCTCGATCATCAACACCCCGCCGCCCAACCGGCAGCCGGTGGCGACGGAGGTCGATGTGTTCGACGAGGAGATCATCCGCGAGGCGATCGAAACCGAATTGCAGCGCGGCGGACAGGTCTTTTTCCTGCATAACCGGGTTCAGACGCTCGGTCAGATCCGGGAGATGATCCAGCGGCTGTGTCCGGGGGCGCGGGTGGCTGTGGGGCACGGCCAGATGCCGGCCGCCGAACTCGAAAAGATCATGATGGACTTCATCTACGGCGAGTACGACGTGCTGCTGGCGACCACCATTATCGAGTCGGGGATCGATATTCCGAACGCCAATACGATCATCATCAACGATGCGCACCGGTTCGGCCTGTCGGATCTCCACCAGCTGCGGGGACGCGTCGGGCGGACCAATCGAAAGGCCTACTGTTACCTGCTGATTCCTTCCGAAGAGGCCGTGACGTCGGACGCTCACCGGCGGTTGAGGGCCTTGGAGGAGTTCTCGGACCTCGGGAGCGGCTTCAACATCGCCATGCAGGACCTCGATATCCGCGGGGCGGGGAACATTCTGGGGGCCGAGCAGAGCGGTTTCATCACGGACATCGGTTTCGAAACCTACCAGAAAATCATGGCCGAGGCGGTGGCGGAGCTGCGCGAGGAGCAGGGGTTGGAACCGGACATCACGGCGATCGACTGCGTGGTGGAGACCGACTCGTCGGCTCACTTGCCGGACAGCTACATCGGCACGACGGCCGAAAAGATCCGTCTGTACCGCGAGTTGGACAGCCTTCGGACAGAGGAGGCGTTGGCGGGTTTCATCGCCCGGTTGACGGACCGTTTCGGCGAACCGCCGGCCTCGGTGGAAGAGCTGTTCGAGGTGGTGCGGCTGCGGTGGGTGGCCGAGGCCGACGGCATCGAACGGATCGTCCTGAAAGGGGGGCGGGCGACGCTCTATTTCGTGGCCGACGAACGGTCGGCGTTCTACAAGAGCGAGCGGTTCATGACGCTGCTGCGGGCGGTGGCCGGGCAGCCCAAGCGTTTCAAACTCAACCAAGCCAATAATAAATTATCTTTGTCGGTGAACGGTGTGGCGACGGTCTCGGCTCTGCGCGAAACGCTGGCGGGGTTGACGGCGTGATGCGTTGTGGGGGTTTGGCGGGTTTCTTACTTGGTAGGCCCATGCGATGCGTAGCATCGCCGGCCCCCGCGGACAGAGTTGGCTTTTCTCGTTCGTCAGGCCAATAGAACGCCCTATGGGCGCGCCTCCGCGGCGCACCCGTTGGGTGTTTTGCTGGGGTTATCTCAGCCTTAGTAGGGGCCCGCACGGCGTAAGCGTTCGCGTCACGGCGCGGGCCTTTGTTAGGGTAGACACAGCCCGGTTCGAGTGCCGAGCGGTACCCGTGCGCCGCGCGCGGTTCTTATTTTGGTCGCCCGCGGGGATTTCATCTCGATTGTGCTCGCGCACAACGATTGAAATCCCTCTTTAGGCGGGCGGGCGACCGGCGCCGCTCGGCAACAAGAGGAAACTGGCCTCGGGCCGGCCGGGCCCCGCTTACGCCGCGGGGGCGCGCCCAAAGGGCGTTTTACTGGCCTTCCGGGTGAGAAAACTTTGCGGAGAAAAGCCCAGCCCTCGAGTGCCGAGCGGCACCCTGCCGGGCGAAAATTTGCCCCGAAAGACCCAGCAAGACACCCGGTCGGCAGGAGATAAACCGACGAAAAGTTATGAACTTAGTCATCGACATCGGAAATACGTTTGCCAAGTGTGCCGTCGTGGTCGAAGGCGAGGTAGTCTTCGCGCAGGCCGAACCGACCCTCGATCCGGAGAGGGTGGAGGTGATTCTGCGGCGTTATCCGGCCATCGATCGGGCGATTCTGTCCACCACGCGCCATCCGGATCCGGCGTTGGAGGCTTTCCTGGGGCGTCGGGTGGCGCGTTTCGTGCGCTTCGAGGCGGGGACTACCGAAACCCCGTTGCAGAATCGGTACGCCACGCCCCGGACGCTCGGGGCGGACCGGTTGGCCGCTGCCGTGGGGGCGTGGGGCGAGGCCCCGGGGCGCGAGATTCTCGTGGTCGACTTCGGGTCGGCGATTACGATCGACCGCGTGAGCGCCGCCGGCGAGTATCTCGGCGGTAATATCTCGCCCGGACTGGCCATGCGCTTCGAGGCGCTCCACCGGCTCACCGACCGGCTGCCGCTGTGCGACGTGTCGGCCGGCGATGGAGAGGAGTCCGCCAGGGAGTTCGTGCTCACCGGCGCAAACACCCGGCAGGCTATCGAAAGCGGCGTCGTGGTCGGCATTGTCCACGAAATCGAGGGATATATCGCTCGCCTGGAGGCACAGAACCCTGAAAACGAACCCCTGGCGCTCTTTTTTGCAGGTCGGGACGCGAATTTCTTTGCCGAAAAGGTAAAAAAAACGATATTTGTAATCCACGATCTGGTCGTTCGCGGCCTGAATCGAATACTTGAGTATAATGCCCAGTTCAATCATAGGTAGTTTGAGAGGCTTTTCGACACGCCGTTTCGGCGGACGGTGCGGACGGCTCGCAGGGGTTGTGGCGGCCTTGCTCGCTGTCGGCGGCGGGGCGGTGGAGAACGTGTGGGGGCAGATGAGCAGTTTGAATGCTTTTTCGCCTTACACCATGTACGGAATCGGCGATATGGCGGTCGGCGGGAGCGCCTTTAATCGGGCCATGGGGGGCGTCGGGATTGCGGGGAGGGACCCGCACGCGTTCAATTACCGGAATCCGGCCTCGATGAGCGTCATTCCGAGGCAGTCGGCCATCTTCAACTTTGCCGGCGAAGGGAAAAATATTTATGCCCGGGATGGGAAGACTTCCACGTCGTACAATACGTTCGACATTCATGACCTGGGGCTGGCGGTGCCGCTGGGGCGGGGTGTCGGGCTCGGATTCTCGCTCACGCCGGTCAGTTCGGTGGGCTATGTCAGCCAGATGGTCGAACGGAACCCGAGCATTACGGAGAATATCGGGAGCGCGGTGTACCACTATGCCGGGGACGGGGGGATCACGCAGGTGGCTATGAGCTTGGGGGTGAACGTCACGCCGCAATTCTCGCTCGGAGCCAGCCTGAACTACTGGTTCGGGGATATCGAACGGCAGTATAACGCCACGCTGACTTCGTATCTCGAGGCGGATACTTATCGGAGTGTCGTCTCGACCGAGAACCAGAACCTCAGCAAGATACTGTTTACTTTGGGGGCGCAGTATGTCTTCAAGGTCGGGAAGTCCAATGCCCTTTGCATCGGGGCGACCTATCAGCCGAAAGTCACCGCCCGGGTGAAGCAGAGCCGGGCGACGCTCTCGTACGGAAACTCGTCGGTGGACACGGTGTTCGTGGGGGACAGCCGCTGGAAAATGCACATCCCGGGGAAAGTCGGTGCGGGGATCTACTTTCAGTCGACCCGGCTGGGGGTGGCGTTCGACTACACGCGGCAGGACTGGAAAGGCGCTTTCGAGATTCCGACCGGACAGGATGTCGCGCTCGGCGTTCAACAGGAATATCGGTTCGGGGTGAGCTATATTCCCAATCGGTTCGATATTCGGCATGCCTTGAACCGGTGGACTTACAAAGCGGGGCTGCGCTACGGTGACAGCTATCTCAAGAAGGGGGGGCATCAGTTGCACGATGCGGCGGTGTCGCTCGGGGTGGACTTCGGGCTCAAGCGCGGAACCTTCTCGCGGGTCGGCGTCGGGGTCGAATATGGCGAGCGAGGGAGCTGGTACAAGAACGAGGCGCGCGAACGATACTTCAATTTCTTCGTGGCTTTGAGTTTGTTCGGACACGACTACTGGTTCCATCGGCCGAAATATAATTAACCGGAGTTTCGTTTTTAAAGAGACACTTTTTGCGGGGAGGCGGAGACTCTTTCTCCGGCGAGGCGTTTTTTGCGGGGGGCGGATTTGCGGACAGGGGGCGCAGATTCTTTATCGTACGAGGACTTCAGGCACACACAGGAAAACAAAGAAAAAACTAACCATAAACTGATGAAAAAGCGAGTTTATATCATGATGGCCGTCCTGCTCGGTATGGGCGGCACGGTCGGGGCTCAGGATTTCCGCGAGGATCCGAGGTACGGGGCCAATGTGGCGGAGCGGGAACAGAACGTGCGTATCCTGAACTTCTTCGGCGATGCCTACAAGGAAAAAAACTACGACGTCGCGACGGTTCATCTGCGCTACCTGTTGGAGCATGCGCCCAAGGCGAGTGAGAATATCTACATCCGCGGTACCGAGATCTACAAGGCCAAGGCGGTCGCGGCACAGACCAAGGCCGAACGGCAGATGTACGTGGACAGCATCCTCTACATCTTCGACAAGCGGATCGAGGCTTTCGGCGACCATCCCAAGCGCGGCGAAGCCTACTTGCGGAGCGCAAAGGCCAAGCTGTTCCATGCCATGATGCCGGCCGATCGCGAGCGGCTGTTCAAGCTCTTCCGCGAGGCGCTGCACGAGAAACATCCGCTGGATCCGGCTGTGGCGGTGTTGTACTTCAACTCGATGGTCGAGAGCTACCAGTTGGACGACGTCACGCCGGAAGAGGTGATCGACACGTATGAACAGCTCGGGAAGCGTCTCGAAGGGTCGCAGGCGGCCGATGCGGCCGAGGCGCGGAAAGTGTTGGACGACTTGTTTGCCAGCTGCGGGGTGGCCGATTGCGAGACCGTCGAAAAGATCTACCGGCCGAAGTACGAGGCCGATCCGGAAAACCAACAGCAGATCGAAACCATCTTGGCGCTGTTGCAGCGCGGGAAGTGCAGCAGCGATTTCTATGTGACGCTGCTCGAGAAGTACTACCGGACGAATCAGAAGCCGGAAGTGGCTTTGCGGCTGGTGCAGGTCTACCAGGAGAAAAAAGACTATCCGAAGGCCATGGAGTACCTGCGGGTCGGGATTGCCAACGAGGATGATCCGGCGGTGAAGGCGAACTTCCTGTTGCAGGCTTCGACGATGGCCAGTGCATCGGGGTCGTATCGCGAGGCGGCGGGGTATGCGCGGCAGGTGCTGGAACTCGAACCGAACAACGGGGTGGCTTATCTGTTGCTGGGGGCGGCCTATGGGAGCGGGGCGCGGAGTGCGTGCAGCGCGTTCGACAGTCAGACGGCCATGTGGCTGGCGGTGGACAACCTGGCTCGGGCGCGGCAGCTCTTGCCGGCTGACGATCCGCAGCAGGAGCAGATCGCACGCATGATCGGTAACTACAGCGCGAACTTCCCGAAAACCGAAGAGACTTTCATGCGGGGGTTGAACCCGGGGGATTCGTACACGGTGAATTGCGGCTGGATCAGCGGGCGGACCACGGTTCGGGAACGGTAGCACTTTTTGCTCCAGCCCTCTTTCTTCCTCCGGGTGCAGTTTTTGCGGTCGATGGGCGGGAGGCGGTTGTGGGGTGAGGGGCGTGCTGCGGTGTTGCACATATAACCGGCGATACGGCGCGTATCGCTCTATAGGCGTTGTTGTCTATGAAGAATCATTATTCAGTGCTTGTTGCGACCTTTGCGACAGGCACTCTTTTTCTGACCGCCGGATCTTTGGTGTCGTGCGGCGACGGCGAACCGAAACCCACGATCGAAGACCCGGAGACCACTCCGACCTTGGTGAGTCGCAACCGGCGGGTAATCAACTCGACGGACGGAGAACGGCAATACCGGATGGAAACGCCGCTCCTGGAACGGTACGAGCTGGCCGAGGAGCCGTTCATGGAGTTCCGCGAGGGGATTCGGGTCGAGACGTTCGACTCGGCGCTGCGGGTCGAGAGCGACTTGGTGGCCGACTATGCGCGGTTGAATGAAAAGACCGAACTGTGGGTGGCGCGCGGGAATGTCGTCGTTCACAACTACAAGGGCGAAAAGGGCGGGCGGACGTTGATGACCGAGCGGCTCTACTGGGACCAAAAGCAGAAAAAGATTTACAGCGACACGACGGCGCGGGTGATCGAGGGGGAGAGCGTGCATATGGGGCGGAACTTCGAGGCGGATGAGAATTTCGAGACGTGGAGCTTCCACAACACGGCGGGGAAAATCGAGGTCGATGCTTCGTCGTTGCGGGAGGGGAGTGATTCGACTTCGGTGAGCGTTTCGGTGGCCGACTCCGTGTAGGATTTGTTTGCGGGGCGTTTTGCCGGGGTTGTCTCTGCCCGTTTTTCTCTCCCGTCAGGGTGCCGCTCGGCACGCGAAAGCTGGGCTTTTCTCCGCCGGATGGCCAATAAAACGCCCTTTGGGCGCGCCTTGGCGGCGCACCCGTTGGGTGTTTTGGTGGGGTTTCACAGCTCGTTATAGCGATGCGCAGCATCGCCCGCT
>CAJTNK010000084.1 GCA_910577885.1 uncultured Rikenella sp. | reverse complement strand
CCAGCTGAACCCGCCGTGGCCGACGGCCCGCAAGGCACCATACCCTTTGTAATACCCGCCGTCGCGGTAGCCCGGGGGTGCCGCTGGGCACTCCAACCGGGGGGGGTAAACAGCCTCAAAGGGGTGGGCGCAAGTCCGAACTTCTTTAGCAGGTGGTTCGAAAGTTGGTCGGCAAGCTGAAGAACTGCGATCCAAAGGGTCGCTCGGGCCGAAGCCTCCCCGCGCGGGAGGCCCGCCACTTTTTCCATCGCTCACGCGATGGGTGTCGTTCTCCCGCTGGCTTCGGCCCGCCTTTTCTCGTCCGTCAGGGTGCCGCTCGGCACTCGAAGGCTGGAATTTTCTCCGCCGTCAGGCCCGGTTCGGGTGCCGAGCGACACCTCGGGGCCTGTGGGAAACAGGGGGAGGGTGTGACAGAAAAATCGGAGTGTCCGGCACTCGCAATACATTGAATAAAAGGCAATTCGCCGCGCCGGTGAGGGCGCAGGAACGGAATAGGTTGCAGCGGGGGGCGTGTGGCACTTACGTTATTTAAATACAGACAACGTTGCTGAAGTTATTACTGTTTCTCAAACGAATCCACTATGGGCTGCTGTTCCTCGCTTTGGAGGCGATAGCCATCAGTGTGTTTCTGAACAGCAACGTCTACCAGAAAGCGCGTATCGCGGGGGTGTCGAATTGGATGGTGAGCGGGATTTATGATAAAATGGCCGATGTGAGCGGTTATTTCGGTCTTCGGGCCGAAAACGACCGCTTGATCGAAGAGGTGGCTCGGTTGCGGAGTCGCCTTGCCTCACAGGCCTATCAGGATAGCCTGCTGGTCGGCGGGACCGATTCGGTGAAAGGACTGGAGTATTACCAGTTCCAACCGGCTCGGGTGATTCGGAACAGCATCAGCAAACGGGAAAATTACCTGACCATCGACCGCGGGCGGTTGGACGGCGTAGAGCCCGAGATGGCTTTGGTGGGGGATGCCGGGATTGTGGGGTATGTGCTGCACTGCTCGGACCACTTTTCGGTGGCGGTGTCGATACTCAACAAAGGGTTCAAAACCAGCGGATGTATCAAGGGAACGGATTTTGCGGGATCGATTTATTGGGACGGTCAGAGCCATCGCGAGGTGATTTTGGAGGAGATCCCGAAATATGCCGATATGCAGGTGGGGGATACGATCGTCACGACGACTTATTCTTATATTTTTCCGCCCGATCAGCCGATCGGTACAGTCGAGAGTTTCGAGATGGTGAACGGGACTTTTTATAAGGTTCGTGTCCGGTTGTTTGTCGACCTGGCCACGATTCGGCATCTCTATGTCGTCCGTTACCTGGAACAGGAGGAGCGAAGGGCTTTGGAGAGCATGAACGGCTATTCCGAAATCGAGGGAGAGGGGAAAGGAGGTGAGGCGCGATGATCCGTTTTTTGGAGTATGCCGCTATTTTTCTGCTGCTGCTCGTGTTGCAGGAGTTTGTCTTCGACAACATCAACCTGGGCGGGATGGTGAATCCGTATATCTATATCATGTTCATCATCCTGTTGCCGTTGGATATACCGGGATGGGGGCTCCTTCTGTTGGGTTTCGGGGCCGGTGGGGCGGTGGATGTGATGGAGGGAACGGCCGGTTTGCAGACGATGACGGCGACGTGGCTGGCTTTTGCCCGGCCGACGGTCGTGGGGTTGTTGCTCGGCAAGGACTTGGTCTACGAGGGGGGGATTCCGACGGTGGGGCGGGTGGGAACGGCCAAGTTTCTGCGCTATCTCACGGTCATGGTTTTGCTTTTCAATGTGCCGTTTTTTTGCCTCGAAGACCTCTCGGGCGGGGTTTGGATCATAGCGTTGCGGATCGTTCTCAGCTCGGCTTTCAGTGTCGGGATTATCTATTTTCTCCACTTGCCGTTCGTCAACACGAAACTCAAGGTGTGAGGGGCTTCGGTTTTGACGGGTTTTTCTCTCCCGTCAGGCCAATAAGACGCCCTTTGGGCGCGCCCGCCCGGCGCACCCGTTGGGTGTTTTGCTGGGGTCCTCTTTGCCTTAGTAGGCGGCCCGGCCGGCCGACGCGTTCGCGTCACGGCGCGCAGCCTTTAATTTAGGGTAGACACAGCCCGGTTCGCGTGCCGAGCGGCACCCCGCCCGCATTAGAAGGGATTTCGCTCGTTGTGCGAGAGCACAATCGAGATGAAATCCCAGCGGGCGACCGCCTTTTGCTGGGTTCTCATTGCAAAATGCAGAGAGAAACCACCACGCGCCGCGCCTAAAGAATGTTGGGGGCAGATACGATCCGCGCGCGACTGCTGGAATAGGAAATTGGGCAAACAACGAGAGTTGTTTTGGCTAATTTCCGCCAGCGCGCGGACAATGACCGTTGGGCGGAGGAGCAGTTTCTTGGTTGGTCGGTTGGGAAATTGCGACCCAACGGGTCGCGCGAGTCGCCGCCACCCCCGGCGGCGCGAGCTACTCGGCAGAGCTCGTAGCTCTTTCCGCTGGCGGCGACCCGCTGGAGTTTTCGCGTACCGCGCGGCACCGGAGCCAGGGGGAGGCTTTGTGTGGGGAGAGAGGAGTATGGACGTAAGAACGGTGAATTTATGGAAATCATACTGATCGTAGTGTTTGGGGCTTTGGCTGCTGTGGCGGCGGTTCTGTATTTTTCGGAACGGTCGACGTCTCGTCGCGTGTCGGTCGAGCTTCGGGCGGTCCGCGAAGAGGCGTTGCGGGCTGGAGCGGCCTGTTCGGCTGCGGAGCGGGAGCTGGCCGACGTGCGGGTCGAGACGGAGAGGCGGTTGGCAGCGGTGCAGGCCGAGGCCGAGAGGCGGTTGGCCGAGGCGCAGGCCGAGATTCGGGTGCAGAGCGAGCGGGTCGAGATGCAGACCGTCGAACGCGAGAAGCTCCAACGCCAGTTGACGGACCATTTCCGGAACCTGGCCAACGATATTTTGGAGGAGAAGACCCGGCGGTTCACGGACACGAACCGGAAGAACATCGGGGAACTGTTGAAACCGCTGGGCGAGCATATCGAGCGTTTCCGTCAGCGGATCGAACAGGATGCCCGCGAACGGGATGCTTTGGAAAAAGAGGTGAGACGGTTGCACGAGATGAGCAACCAGGTGAGCCGCGAGGCCAATAACCTGGCGGCGGCGCTGCGGGGGAACAGCAAGACGCAGGGAGATTGGGGGGAGATCATACTCGAGACGCTGCTCGAGAGTTCGGGCTTGCAACGCGGGATTCACTTCCGCGTACAGGAGGATTTCCGGACCGAGGAGGGGACGCATGTTCGTCCGGATGTCGTGCTGCTGCTGCCGGACAACAAGCAGATGGTGATCGACTCGAAAGTTTCGTTGACGGCCTATGCGCAGTACGTGGATGCGGAGGATGCGTCGGACGAGGGGGGACGGAAAGCGGCCTTGGCGGCGCATGTGGCATCGGTTCGTCGCCACATCGACGAGCTGGCGGCCAAGAGCTACCAAAAGCTGACGACCGCTTCGCCGGACTTCGTCATCATGTTCGTGCCGAACGAACCGGCTTTCCTGGTGGCGCTGCAGAGCGACGCGAAGTTGTGGGACGAGGCCTATCGGCGCAAGGTTATTCTGAGCAGCCCGACCAATCTGTTCGCGATCCTCAAGATCGTGGACGACCTCTGGCGGCGGGACAACCAGGATCGGTATGCGTTGGAGATTGCCGAGAAGGGCGGGGCGTTGTACGATAAGTTCGTGGGTTTTGCCGAGAGTTTTCTGGCCGTGGGCGAGTCGCTGGGGCGGACCGACAAGGCTTATAAGAAGGCCTTGGGTCAGCTTCGGGAGGGGAACGGCAATCTGATCCGAAGGACCGAGGAGTTGCGGAAGTTGGGGGTGAAGGCGGCCAAGAAGATGCCGGCCGCGCTGACCCCGTTGGACGACGAGGGGGCGCCGGAGTCGGTTTCGGGCGAGGCTTCGGCTTTGCCGGAGGGAGTGTCGGCGGGGGAGGCGGAACAGGTCGATTCGCCGGAACAAATCGATTAGATACCGGAACCAGTCCATGTAGAAAGAGGGGATCATCATGGTAACGATCATCGATTACGGAACCGGTAACCTGCGGTCGGTCGCGAATGCTTTCGAGCGGCTGGGGGCTGCCTACTGCCTGACGGCCGATCCGGAGCGGATCCGTCGGTCGGAGCGGGTGCTGTTGCCGGGGGTAGGCGAGGCGGCGACCGCCATGGAACGGCTTCGGGCGGCGGGGCTGGTCGAGCTGTTGCGGGGGTTGACCTGTCCCGTGCTGGGGATCTGCCTCGGGATGCAGCTGCTGTGCGCCGAGAGCGAGGAGGGGGGCGGGACCGAGTGCCTCGGTTTGTTCCCGAACCGCGTGCGACGGTTCGCGCAGCAGAGCGGAATCAAGGTGCCGCACGTGGGGTGGAACTCGATTCACGACTTGAAATCGCCGTTGTACCGGGGTGTCGAGGCGGGGGCGTATGTCTACTACGTACACTCCTATGCGGCGGAGGTCAACGGGTGTACGGCGGCGGCGACGGATTACGGCGGGAGGTTCAGCGGCTCGCTGTGGCGGGATAACTTCTACGGATGCCAGTTTCACCCGGAGAAGAGCGGGGAGGTGGGGCGGCGTATTCTGTCCAATTTCCTATCCTTATAATTATAATATAGAAGATGAAGATCGAGATCATACCCGCCATCGACCTGATCGGCGGCCAGTGCGTCCGGTTGACGCAGGGCGACTATGCGCGTCGGACGGTCTACTCCTCGGATCCGGTGGAGGTGGCGCGCAGCTATGAGGCGATCGGGGTGAGGCGGTTGCACGTGGTGGACCTCGACGGGGCCAAGGCCTCGGCGCCGCAGGCCAAGAATCTGGACACGTTGCGGAAGATCGCGACCGCTCTGCCGCGGTTGGAGGTTCAGTACGGCGGCGGGATCAAGAGCGACGAGGCACTGCGGGCGGTGCTCGAGGCGGGGGCCCTCCGGGCGATCTGCGGGAGCGTCGCGATCACCGAGCCGGAGCGGTTCGAGGGGTGGCTTTCGACTTATGGGGCCGAACATATTGTTCTGGGGGCGGATACCCGGGAGGGGCGGGTGGCGATCAACGGTTGGCTGGAGGCTTCCGAGGCGGACGTCCGGACCGTCGTTCGTCGTTTTGCGGCAGCGGGGCTGCGGCAGGCGATCTGTACCGACATCACGCGGGACGGGATGCTCGAGGGGCCGAATTTCGACCTCTACACGGCGTTGCAGGCGGAGTTTCCGTCGGTCGACATCACGGTCAGCGGCGGGATTTCGACGGTGGACGACCTCCGGCGGCTCGATCGGTTGGGGCTGCGGAGCGTCATTGTCGGCAAGGCGATTTACGAAGGACGGATCACGCTTAAAGAGTTGGAAGGATGCTTGCAAAACGGATAATACCGTGTCTCGACGTGCGGGACGGTCGGACGGTCAAGGGGATCAATTTCGGCGGTCTGCGTACGGTCGGCGATCCGGTGGAGCTGGGGCGCCGGTATGCCGACGAGGGGGCCGACGAGTTGGTGTACCTGGACATCAGTGCCACGGTCGAAGGGCGGCGGACCTTTGCGGAGCTGGTGGAGCGGATTGCCCGGGAGGTCGACATTCCGTTCACGGTGGGCGGCGGTATTGCTTCGGCCGAGGATGCGGGTGAGTTGCTGTTGGCCGGAGCCGACAAGGTGACGGTGAACAGTGCGGCGGTGCGTGATCCGGCGCTGATCGACGCGATCGCGGGGCGGTACGGGAGCCAGTTTGTGGTGGTGGCGATCGACGCCCGGCGGGACGAAACTTCGGGACGTTGGGTGGTGACCACGCACGGGGGACGGGTGCCGACCGAACGGGAGCTCTTCGGCTGGGCCCGGGAGGCGCAGGAGCGCGGGGCGGGCGAGATTCTCTTCACGTCGATGAACCACGACGGGACCAAGAGCGGCTATCCGTGCGAGACTTTCGCGCGGTTGGCGGAGGAGTTGTCGATTCCGGTCATCGCCTCGGGCGGGGCCGGGACGGTCGACCACATTGCGGAGGTGTTGACCGGTGGTCGGGCGGATGCGGCGTTGGCGGCGTCGATTTTTCACTACGGGGAGATTCCGATACCGGTGCTGAAGGCGGCATTGCGCGACCGGGGGATTCCGGTGCGCTGACGGGGGGTGGGCCGTACCTGCTCCAACAATTTCTATCTGCTCGGCACTCGAACCGGGCAGCCTCTACCCCAAGCAAAGGCCGGCAATTCTGCAAATCGCAATTTGCTCCGCCCTAAGTTCGGCTAAGATTTCACTATGACGGCCGACGCCACCCCCGGCGGCGAGCCGGTGCCGCTCGGCACTCGAAAGTTGAAACTTGCTTTGCAATACCCCGCTGGCGTCAGCCTCTTTCCAAAAATAGTCTCTGTCCGCGCGCCTTGGCGATTCATTCTATTTCGCCGAGTGCGAAATAGTTGAATCGCTCCTAAGGCGTGGCGCGCGGTGGTTTGAGAGAACTGGCCTCAAGCCGGCCGGGCTCCGCTTACGCCGCGGGGGCGGTGCCTCCCGGCACTCGGTATTGGCCATCCGGGAGAGAAAAGGCCCCGGCCTGGGGTGCCGTTCGGCACGCGAATTCGGTACGTTAATCCCGTTTCGACAGGTGGCGCCGCCAAGTCTCGGCGTTGATTTCCGCCCATTCGGCGTAGCGTTCGTGCTTCGCGCGATTGCCCGTCAACCGTCCCAGCCACGCATGGGCGCGATAGCCCGTTTGCGACAACCGATAGGCCGTCCGCGCGTAACAGAGGCCGTGTACCTTCGTGTAATAGAGGTACTTGGCCTCTTGGAGCCGTTCGAATTTGGTGCGCGAGACCCGGGAAGATTGTCCCGCCAGGTGGATGATCCGGGCCGCCGGGACCGACCAGACGCCGCCTCCGGCGCGCCGGAGGCGTACGCACAGTTCCATGTCTTCGTAGTACATGAAGAAGTCCGGGTCGAAAGCCGTCGCCGTGCCCAGCGCGTCGCGCCGCACCAGCATGTCCGCCCCGGAGAGGTAGCCCACCTGCCGCGGTTCCGAGCCGTAGTTGAACCACGTCCGGGGTGGCCACACGAGGCGTTTGATCCGGTTCGGCATCAGTGCGATGAGCTCCCACCGCAGGCCGTGGACCGGTGAGAACGATTGTGCCGGCGAAGACCCGTCCGCTCCGTAGAGGTTGCCGCCCGCCGCTGCGGCTGGCGGATTTCTTTCCAAGAAATCCGCCAGAATCCCTACCGCATCATTGAGCAGCACCGTGTCCGGATTCAGAAAAAAGAGGAACTCGGCCCGTCCGTACGCCTCTTCCAGCTGTTTGACCCCCAGGTTGTTGGCCCTCCCGAATCCGAGATTTTCGCCCGCCTCGACACAAACCACCTCCGGAAACTCGCCGCGCACCATCTCCACCGAACCGTCCGTCGAACCGTTATCCACCACCGCCACCCGTATCTTCGGGTCCGCCGGTTCGATCCACCGGAAGAGCGACCGCAAGCAATCCCGCAGCAGTCCGCAGGTGTTGTAACTGACGATAATGATTCCGATGCGCATCGCTTTATTTGAATATCTTGTCCATTGATAACCGGGCAGGAACTGTTCTCTTTGTGAACAAAGAGAACCAGAAAGACTTTCGAGGATGCTTACGCATCCTAACTCTATCTCGGTACAGTGTTCGCCTGTTTTCTTGGGGTGGGATTCTTTTTGGGCGTGCTCTAAGGTTATTACAGCCTAAGCACGCCTAAAAGAACCCACCCCAAAAGAGAGGCAAAGCACCTTGTGCCCCGGATGGCTTAAAAGTGCGAAGCACTTTGCTAAAGTTTCTTTGGTACTTTCTGTTCACAGAAAGTACAGTACCCTCCTGTCACGAATGACAGGATATACAATTAATCGTAGGTTATCGGGTTGAGTATAAGTGGAGTACAAAGTTAATGAAAAAATAGTTTCGAAAAAATATTCAAAAATGTTTGCGAAAGCCGAAAAGGTCGTTACCTTTGCATCCGCAATCCCGAAAAAACGGACCTCTCGATAGAGGGGACGCAAAAAAGCGAAAAGTTTTTTTTGTGGATTGAAAAAGTTGACATATCTTTGCATTCCGTTTCCACGCGAAACGGGAGAACGAGATAACGTTCTTTGAAGTATTGCAGTGTAGTACAAGAAGAAGAGTAGGGATCGGCGGCGACTCCATCGATGGGGTTGGCGTTGATGCTGAAATAAAAGCTTTACGTTGATTTTTTTTTTTGAAGTTAGTGAGATAAGAGCGCAGGAACTGTTCGGATTTCGAGGCACTTTCGGGTGTCGGAGAATTTCGGGCGACAAATTTACATTTTTACTATGGAGAGTTTGATCCTGGCTCAGGATGAACGCTAGCGGCAGGCCTAACACATGCAAGTCGAGGGGCAGCATATAGATAGCTTGCTATTTATGATGGCGACCGGCGGACGGGTGCGTAACGCGTATGTAACTTGCCTTATGCAGGAGGATAACCCGGAGAAATTCGGCCTAATACTCCATATGCCGAGAACAGGCATCTGTTCCCGGTGAAAGATTTAATCGGCATAAGATAGACATGCGTGACATTAGCTGGTTGGTGAGGTAACGGCTCACCAAGGCGACGATGTCTAGGGGTTCTGAGAGGAAGGTCCCCCACACTGGTACTGAGACACGGACCAGACTCCTACGGGAGGCAGCAGTGAGGAATATTGGTCAATGGGCGAAAGCCTGAACCAGCCATGCCGCGTGCAGGATGACGGCTCTATGAGTTGTAAACTGCTTTTGTACGAGAATAACGGTGTTTACGTGTAGACATATGAA
>CAJTNK010000083.1 GCA_910577885.1 uncultured Rikenella sp. | reverse complement strand
TGCTCGTAGCCAAAAAACGGGTATACAAATAATAGTAACGATAACCGAACTGCTATGAACAATACCATGAACCTGCTGCTGCGCGCCGCGATCTCGGCGGCGGCCAGCGACCGCGAAAAATTCGTCAACCGCGTCAGCTCGATGATCGAAGAGAAGGCCGGCACGTCGCCCGAGACCGCCTCGAACATCGCCGGAAACGTCGACCGGCTGGTCGACATGCTCGATCAGCAACTGCTGCTCGACCAGCTGACCGGCACGGGACGCGGCGGCGCGGAAACGACCGCCCTGGAACAAAAAATCGACCGCCTCACCGAAGCGATCGACCGCCTGAATACGAACCTCGAAAAGATTGCCCGGAGATGAGACTGCCCCACATTTATGTCAGCTACCTGAAATTCAACCGGGCGATGGAGATCACCGGCATCCTGTTGAGCCAGGGATTCGACGAGTTGGTGTCCCGCACGTGGCTCGGCCGCCGGATCCGCAAACGGAGAATCCGACGCGCACGACCGGTCTACACCACCGAAGAGCGACTCCGGCTCACGATCGAGGACCTCGGACCGACCTACATCAAGTTCGGCCAGATCCTGGCCGACCGCCCGGACGTGATCTCGGAACGGTTCCGAAACGAACTGAAGAAGCTACAATCGAAAGCCCTGCCGTTCGACGATCAGTGGGCCCGCAACCTGATCGAAGACGAGTTGGGCGCTCCGATCGACCGGGTGTTCGCCACGTTCGACGAAACGTGCATGGCCTCGGCCTCGATCGGACAGGTCTACGGCGCGACTCTGCTCGACGGATCGCCCGTGATAGTCAAGATCCGCCGACCGAAGGTCGAACAAAAAATCAAACTCGACCTCTATCTCATGCGCTACCTGGCGGCCAAGCTGGCCCAAAACTACCCGGAGATGGCCGCCATCAACATCGTGGGGGTGGTGGACGAATTCGGCGAGAGCATCCTCCGAGAGCTGGACTACCACCACGAGGCGTCGAACATCCTGCGGTTCCGCCAGATGTTCGAAAACGAACCCACGGTCTACATCCCGAAGGTTTACCCGGAGTACACCACCCAGCGCCTGCTCGTGATGGAGCGGATCACGAACGGGGTGACGCCGGACGATGCGCTGCGGCTGCGGGCGCAAGGGCTCGACACGCAGCAAATCGCGCTCAACGGGACGAAAGCCCTGCTGACCATGACGCTTCGCCACGGTTTCTTCCACGCCGATCCGCATCCGGGCAACCTGTTCATCCTGCCGGACAACGTCATCGCCTTCATCGACTTCGGTATGGTTGGGGTGCTGACGCCGCGCGACATGAACTTCCTGGCCAACATCTCGTTAGGTTTCGTGCGACGCGATCCGGCGGCCATTGCCGATGCGCTGATATCGCTCTGCAACGTTCGCTTTTTCAAAAAACGCGACGAGCTGATATTCAGCCTCCAACAGCTCACGGCCCAATATAGCCACGTACCTATCGACAAGCTGGACTATGCCGGCATGATCCGGCAGTGCATCGACCTGATTGCTAAATACTCGCTTCAGATACCAAGCGGTATTTTCATGTTGGTGAAGTCGTTAGCCACTATTCAAAAAGTAGCCGAGGCGCTCGATCCGGACATTCCCTTCACGCCGCTCATCACGCCTTACGCCAAAGAAGTGGTCATGCAGCGCTTCGCGCCCCGCAAACTGGCCGGCGAGCTCTACCAGGCGCTCAAAAACTATGCGACGCTGGCGATCAACCTGCCGAACGATATCAGCGAGATTCTCTACAAGTTCAAGCAAGGCGAGATCAAGCACAACATCCACTTCGACAACAGCGAGATGCTCCAACGGGCGGTACGCAACGTCGGGTTCCGGATGGCCTATGCGTTGATCCTCGTCGGACTGTTCATCGGCTCGGTGCTGCTCATCAACAGCCACTCGGATCTCGGCTATGCGAAATTCCTCCTTTGGGCCTCCTCGTTATTGATTTTCGTCCTGATTGTCAAGTGGATGTTCCGGCGTAAATAAAGTATTTATCGAAGTCACCAGGAGGAGATCAGCCCCAGAATAACGAAAACAGCGTAGAGAAAACTGGCCAATCCATTGGTAAGCCCGAACGTCGGTCCGATTTTCGACAAGTCGCCCGGCCGCACAATCCCATGCTGGTAGCCGAGCAAAGCCAAAAAGAGCCCGGCTCCGACCCAATAGAAAGCCGCGGACAGCGGCAAGAGCCATCCGAGCCACACCACCATCGCCACCGTCACGACGTGCAGCCCGCCGCTCACCCGCAACGCCCCTCGCACCCCCAACGCCGCCGGGATCGAGTGCAATCGTTCCGACCGGTCGAAGTCGATGTCCTGTAACGCATAAATAATGTCAAACCCCGCCACCCAGGTAAAAACCAAAACCGACAGCCCCACCATCGCCCCCGCCAAACTCCCCGTGACCGCGATATAAGCCGCACTGGGCGCCATGGCCAGCCCGAGTCCCAACACCAAGTGGCACAAGGCGGTGAATCGTTTGGTGTAGCTGTATCCGAGCACCACCAAGAGCACAACCGGCGACAGGCAGAGCGTCAGGAGATTGAACATCCCCGCCACCGCCACGAAAGCCGCCGCATTCACCCCCACGAACCACCTCGCCGCACGCGGGCTGATCTTTCCGGCCGGAATCTCCCGCCCGGCCGTCCGCGGATTTTCCGCATCGAACCTCCTGTCGATCAATCGATTGAAACCCATTGCAGCATTCCTGGCAAAGACCATGCAGCCCAGTACCCCCACCAACACCCACGGATCGAACCCGACCGCCAACACCCCCGCCGTATAACCGATCAGCGCAAACGGCAACGCAAAAGCCGTATGCGAGAACTTGACCAGCGAAAAGTAATCCTTCAAATGAGTCATATCAAAACCTATTCAACCAACAAGATAAGGATTTAAAATCTCCACCAGCCTCCGCACATCCCGCGACGGATCAGCCACCACCACATTCGCCCGCCGATAGTACACCTCACGCTCGGCCAGCGTCTCCGTAATATACTCCAAAAGCTCCTCCGGCGACTTACCCGCCACCAACGGACGCTGGAGATGCGCCGACAGCAACCGATTGACCAACACCGCCGGAGCGAGTTTCAGGTACACCGTAACGCCACTCCGATTCATCTCCGCCATATGCTCACCGAAACAAGGCGTTCCGCCTCCCGTCGACACCACCGCATCGCCTCCCTGCTCGATAACCCGCTGCAAATAAGCCTCCTCCAACGCCCGAAAAGCCGCCTCGCCGTCCGTCGCAAAAATCTCGCCGATCGTCCTCCCCTCCCCCTGTTCGATCTCCCGATCGAGGTCCACAAACCGATACCCGAGCCGCGTCGCCAACGGACGACCCAGCGTGGTTTTGCCGCTCCCCATGAATCCGATCAGAAAAATCAACATCGCCTAAAATCTCCGTAATCAGAATAGTTCCAATTGCTTGTCCTCCCCCACCGCAACCGACGCTTCATCTTCCGTCTCCACCTCTGTCGCCGCAACCTCTTCCGACAGCTCCTCCGGCTCTTTCCGTAACGGCTCCAGCCAAATCACCTCGGTCAACGTCAAATTCGAAAGCCGCTTCCCCTTCGCCCGGTGGCTCTTCACACCGATAAACGCCTCCGCATCGATCACCTCCGGCGATCGCCCGTTGTACTTCCCGCCATACTGCAACTGAAGCGCCGGATAGCGATCGTCGTTCATCGTAACGAACTCGTTTTCAGGCTCCACAAACACCTGCGGCCGCTGGTCGCACTGCTCCGCCTGGAAACGCTTGATATAATGCAACCCCTGCTCCCGATCGACATATACCACCGTATAGACTTTCGCCGGATCGTATTTTTCCACAAACAACAGATTCTCCGGGAAATGCTGCCCCAGGTCGTAATTCGCCGTGTAGTACTGCGCATCCTTCGTGAAGACCACCAACCGATCGTCCCCCGAGAATTCGCCCAACAGCTCGCCCCGCTCCTCCGTATTCAGGCGGTTGATATCGTGGTCGAACCAGATGTTCTGCCCTCCCAAAGTCGATGCCCCCCGCTCCTTCATCGTGATCTTGTGGATGGCATACCGCGAAAACAGGTTCCCCTGCGACTGCCGCCCCTTAATCACCAGATCTCCGAAATTCAGCTCCGTAATCAACTTCTTGAGCCGCGGCCGCGGTTTGAAATAAATTCTCAAGGTCTCCGCCTCGCCGTTCGGGTTGACGCTCATATAGAGCACCTCGCTCCCCGCCTCTCCCTTCGTGATGTCGTACTCCCGATCCCGCGTGATCCCCTTGATCGCACACCGCTTCATCATGATCGCCCCCTTCAACCCGTCACGATACAACACGTTGTAGATCGTCCGTTCGTCATTCCGTTTGAAAACACCGATATAGAGAATGTTCTTGCTGAAAAACGCCTTCTCCGAGACCTTCGTGATCGTGTATTTCCCCTGCTTGTTGAAGATAATGACGTCGTCGATATCCGAACAGTCGCACACGAACTCCTCTTTCTTCATCCCGGCCCCGATCCCGTAGAACCCTTCCGCCCGGTTGACATACAGTTTGGCATTGGCCACCACCACCTTCGCCGCCTCGATCGTGTCGAAACTCCGCAGCTCGGTCTTCCGCTCCCGCCCCTTGCCGTGCTTCTTCAGAATATTTTCGTAATACGCTATCGTGTAATCCGTTAACGTATCCAAATGATGCTTTACTTCAGTAATTCCCGCTTCGATATTCCGAATCTGCTCCTCAGCCCGGAAAGCGTCGTAACGTGAAATCCGCTTGATTTTGATCTCCGTCAACCGGATGATATCCTCCTGCGTCACCTCCCGCCGCAACAGCCCCTTGAACGGGGTCAACTCCCGGTCGATCGTCTCGAGCACCTCCTCCCACGTCGTACACTCCTCGATCGAATTATAAATCCGGTTTTCGATAAAAATCCGCTCCAGCGACGCCATGTGCCACCCTTCGGTCAACTCGCCGAGCCGGATCTCCAACTCCCGCCGCAACAGCCCCTTGGTATTGTCCACCGACCGTCGCAACATGTCGCTCACCCCGATGAACAGCGGCTTTTTATCCTCGATCACACACGCATTGGGCGATATCGAAACCTCGCAATCCGTAAAAGCATACAGCGCGTCGATCATCTTGTCCGGCGACACGTCCCCGGACAAGTGTACCACGATTTCAACCTGGGCCGCCGTATTGTCATCCACCCGACGAATTTTGATCTTCCCCTTTTCGTTGGCCTTGAGGATCGAATCGATCACTCCCGAAGTGCTCTTCCCGTACGGTATCTCGCTGATAACCAGCGTCCGTTTATCCTGCTTCGTGATCCTCGCCCGCACCTTCACCGCCCCGCCGCGCAACCCGTCGTTGTACCGCGAACAGTCGATCAGCCCGCCGGTCGGAAAATCCGGATACAACACGAACTCTTCGCCCCGCAAATAAGCGATAGACGCCTCCAAAAGCTCAACGAAGTTGTGCGGCAAGATCTTGGAAGCCAGCCCCACGGCAATCCCCTCGGCCCCCTGCACCAGCAGCAGCGGGAATTTCACCGGCAGCGTCACTGGCTCCTGATTTCGTCCGTCATACGACGCCATCCACTCCGTGGTCTTCGGATTGAAGACCACGTCCAACGCCAGCTTCGACAGCCGCGCCTCGATATACCGCGGCGCAGCGGCACTATCCCCCGTGAGAATATTTCCCCAGTTCCCCTGCGTATCGATCAGCAGGTCTTTCTGCCCGAGCTGCACCAGCGCATCACCGATCGACGCATCGCCGTGCGGATGGAACTTCATCACGGAACCGATCACATTGGCCACCTTGTTATACCGCCCGTCGTCCATCTGCTTCATGGCATGCAGGATGCGCCGCTGAACCGGCTTCAAACCGTCGTCCAAGTGCGGCACGGCCCGTTCCAAGATCACATACGACGCATAGTCCAAGAACCAGTCCTTGTACATCCCCGTCAACCGATGCGCCACCGCCTGGTCGGTCAGCTGCGCATACTTTCCCCCCTTATTGGCCGAAGCCTCCTCCTCCCCTTCTTGCGGAACCAGGGTTCCGACTTCTTCTATTTCTTCGTTCTCGCTCATCTACAATCTCTTTCCGTAATTCACCTATTAAACCGCTTCAATTAACTCCTCCTCGGCCTGCGCCCGAGCCAACTCCTCGACCAGATCCTCCTCGATCTTCAGGTTGTCGATAATGAAATCCTGCCGCTCCTGCGTGTTTTTCCCCATATAGAACTCCAGCAGGTCGGCAATCGGATCCCCTTTGGTCAACCGCACTTTGTCCAGCCGCATCTCCTCGCCGATAAACACCTTGATCTCGTCGGGCGAGATCTCGCCCAGCCCCTTGAATCGCGAAATCTCGGGATTGGGTCCCAGCTGCGCAATGGCCTCCTGTCGCTCCCGATCGGTGTAGCAATACCGCGTCTCCTTCTTGTTCCGCACCCGGAACAACGGCGTCTGCAGGATATACAAGTGCCCGCCCCGAATAATGTCCGGGAAAAACTGCAGGAAAAAGGTTATCATCAACAGCCGGATGTGCATCCCGTCCACATCGGCATCCGTCGCGATAATCACCTTGTTGTAGCGCAGGTTGTCCATATCCTCCTCGATGTTCAAAGCCGCCTGCAGGAGGTTGAACTCCTCGTTCTCGTAGACGATTTTTTTGGTCAACCCGTAGGTATTCAGCGGCTTGCCCCGCAAACTGAAGACCGCCTGCGTGTTGACATCCCGACTCTTGGTGATCGACCCGCTGGCCGAGTCCCCCTCGGTGATGAAAATGGCGCTCTCCTCGGCCCGTTCGTGCTTGTCGCCCAGGTGGATCCGACAGTCCCGCAGCTTCTTGTTATGCAACGAGACTTTTTTGGCAAACTCCCGCGCTTTTTTCTGAATCCCGCTGATCGCCTTGCGATCCTTCTCCGCCTCCTGAATCTTTTTCAACAGAATATCGGCCGTCTCCGGATTCTTGTGCAGGAAATTGTCCAGCTGCTCTTTCAGGAAATCGACCACGAAATTCCGCACCGTAGGCCCGTCGGGTCCCATCTCCTTCGAGCCGAGTTTGGTCTTGGTCTGCGACTCGAACACCGGCTCCTCGACTTTGATACTGACGGCCGCAATGATCGAAGTCCGAATATCCGCCGCATCGAAATCCTTCTTGTAGAACTCCCGCACGGTCTTCACCACCGCCTCCCGAAAAGCCGCCTGATGCGTCCCCCCCTGCGTGGTATGCTGCCCGTTGACGAACGAATAGTAGGTCTCGTTATACCCCGTCCCGTGGGTCATCGCCACCTCGATATCCGCCCCCGAGAGGTGAATCACCGGATAGAGGAAATCCCCTCCGACACTCTCGGTCAGCAGGTCGAGCAACCCGTTTTTCGACACGTACGGCACCCCGTTGAACCGAATCACCAGCCCTGCATTGAGGTACGTGTAGTTCCGAAGCATCGTCTCGATGTACTCGAAATTATAGCGATACTCCCCGAAAACCGTCGTATCGGCCACAAACTGCACCCGGGTACCGTTCTTTTCGCCCGTCGCATCCGTATGCTCGCCCACCTTCGAACCCGCCGCAAACTCGATCGTCCGCGCCTCGCCATCCCGCGTACTGGTTATAGTAAAAGTTGAAGACAAGGCATTCACCGCCTTGATCCCCACCCCATTAAGTCCGACGGACTTCTTAAAAGCCTTCGAGTCGTACTTGGCCCCGGTATTCATCTTCGAGGCCACCTCCTCCAGCTTCCCGAGCGGAATCCCGCGGCCGTAGTCACGAATCGTCACCCGCGTCTCCTCGACGTTGATCTCGATCTGCTTCCCGAAACCCATCATGTACTCGTCCAACGAGTTGTCCAACACCTCCTTAATCAGGATATAAATCCCGTCGTCCGGCTGCGAACCGTCGCCCAGCTTACCGATATACATCCCCGGCCGACGACGGATATGCTCTTTCCAGTCCAGCGTCTGGATCTGCTCCTCCGAATAGACGGCGGCTGCCTCTTGCTCTGCTGTCATGTTATTAGATAATCTATGTATAATGAATTCGTTATGCTCTCGATTCGTAATGCCGCGGCGCGATCTCCCGGTGCGTCTCCGCCATCAGCCCGTGAAGCCGGTCCCGTAACTCCCGCACCGAACTCCGCCCGATCTCCTCCGTCCCCAACGCCGGCAAAATCCGCACCCGAAACGTATGCGGCGCCGCAATCCCCCCCGAACCGAAAGCGTCGTACGTCCCGTCGATCACCACCGGCAGGATCTCCACCCCGCTCTCCTGCGCCAGGCGCATCGCCCCCTCCTTGAAACTCCCCACCCGACCGTCCTTGGTCCGCGTCCCCTCCGGAAACATCACAATACTCACCCCCCGCCGCAAATAAGCCTCACACCGCTGCATCATCGCCTTAGCCGCCGCCGAAGCGCCCCGCTCGATCGCCACATCGCCGTGCATCCACAAAACCCACCCGAAAACCGGAATGCGATAAACCTCCCGTTTCGAAACCCACTTGAAGTTGAACGGCAGGACATACAAGAGCGGAATGTCGAGCATCGCCTGATGGTTCGAAACGACGACATACGGCCGTCCGGAAACGACGTTTTCGATGCCCTCGACCTCGATACACCACCACGGCGAAAGCCGATAAATCATCATCGACCAAAACCGTGACACATGGTGACACACCACCCTATCCCGATCGAACAGAACGGTCGCCAACCACACCGCTGCAAACACCGTGAAAATAAACACGGTAAACAAACTCAACACGGTCAAATAATAGATCGTCTTCCAACGATTCATAAACTTTTTATTTTATCTATTCATTGGCTACTGTAC